>CALFPI010000020.1 GCA_937919035.1 uncultured Gemmatimonadaceae bacterium | reverse complement strand
GACAGGGGGCGGGGCGCGAGGCTTTCGGCTCGATCGAATTTGCAGGCTTCCAGAAAGACCCGTCGCACGGCCAGATGGTGCTCGTCACCACAGGCAAAACGCAGCTGCCCGTCCGTGTTCGGCACCATTTCCAACTCACCGAGAACCATCATGGCCTTGACGATCTGCCCCAGGCGGTCCGCGGTGCCGTGTATGCCACTGTAGCTGTGCACAAGAAAGGCGGGTACAGCGTTGGTCGGCCCGCCCATCCTCTCGACCAGCTGGCGGTAGAGGGCGACGGTGATGTCCTGGAAGTGGCCATCCATGGGCACCAGTTCAATCCGTGTTCCAATGTCGATCGTTGTTCTCATAATGGCTCTGAAATATGCCCGTTGCGCGTCCCGGAGGCAACGCGTGTCAGTGCAGGGTGCGGACCTTGACGGGGCTTTCGTTGCCCATACGATCCACTGCGGTCACCGCCACACGGACCAGCGATTCGGGCTCGTCTGCGGCATCCGACCCAAGGGGGAGACGCACGCCCAGGCGTGTTGCCGGCAGGATCTGATAGCTCCAACCATCATCGCCACGCTCGGTATAGACCACATAATGAAACGCAGACTCTCCCGGAGGCTGCCGCCAGGAGAGCAGCGCTGTGCCCGCGCTGCCTTGAACGCTGAGTTTCGGCGTCGCCGGCGGCTCGTCATCGAGCCAGGGCGAAGTCGGCGTCAGCGCGGCGCGCCGGTACGGCCCGCGCGCCAGTGTCGTCATCAGCGTATCTCCATCGCGGCCCACACTTATCGAATCGAGCAGGACACGGGCGCTGAAGTGGATGTGTCCCGCCTGCTCTGGCGTCATAGCACGGGAGACCATGATCTGATCGGTTATCTCGCGAGTGGGCCAGCCTGTATCACTGCGCACACGGGATGTATACAGACCGGGCCACAGATGTCGCCCATGCGGATTGTTCTGCACCCACCAGCCGAGCAGTATGGGAAAACTTTGTGGTACCTGCGAGATCGGCCAGTACAGTTGCGGCGACATGTAGTCCACCCAGCCCTCCAGAAGCCAGCGGCGGGCGTCGGCAAAGAGCATGCCGTGCTGGTCCAGTCCGGCTTCGATCGAAGGGGGACTATGCGGGCGCCAGATGCCAAAGGGACTGATTCCCAGAGGAATCTGGCGCGACATCTGCCGCAAGCGGTCATGCAGTTCGTGGACAAAACGGTCGACGTTGTTCCGCCTCCAGTCGTCCCGGGACAGCGGTCCACCCGTCTCCTGGTACGCCTGCCAGCTGCTGTCATCGGGAAAATCGGCGCCACCATTGTACGATGGATACGGATAGAAGTAATCGTCCATATGCACGCCGTCGATGTCGTAGCGGGAGGCGACATCAAGAATGACCGACAAGGTGAGTTCGCGCACCTCCGGTTCGCCAGGATCGAGCCAGAGGAAATCACCCGTACCAAGACTGCGCACGAGGTCGGGACGCTGGCGGGCAATCGACGAAGCCGCCATCGGGCCACGCTGTTTCGGATGTTTGGCGCGGTATGGGTTGAACCACGCGTGCAGTTCCAGACCCCTGGCGTGAGCCGCCTCGATCCAGAACTGCAGCGGATCATACAGCGGTTCCGGTGCCCGGCCCTGTTCACCCGTCAGGTAGTAGGACCAGGGCTCAATCGCCGAAGGATAGAGGGCATCGCACTGGGGGCGGACCTGCAACACGATCGCATTGAGCCCGAGTGCAGCACTGCGATCAAGAATGGACAGGGCCTCGACTCGTTGACTGTCAGGCGGCAGGTCCGGTCGCGAAGGCCAGTCGATGTTGTCCACAGTTGCAACCCAAACAGCACGGAATTCGCGGTCCGGTGGGGGGACACCATGACGACGATCCACGGCGGCTGCCGCCGAATTGTCACTCCGATCGGCACCCGGGCCGTCGTTCGCACCCCGGGGTGCGCAGCCGAGGAGCATGAGGCAGAGCCCCAGAGCGGCGACGATCCCCGGCAACCGACTACTCATCCATCGATCAGTGTTCGATTGATGAACTCGGTGATGTCCTCGATTTTCTCCAACTCGGTGAACAACAGGCTCTGGGACACTCGGTAGGCCAGGTCGCGGAAGGCCTCATCACCTTCGAAGACGGGCAAGCGTCCGGCAACCTGGGCCAGCAACAGACAGCCGAAGTCACGCACGGCGCACTTTTCGACTTCCGCTGCTTTCGCATAGTCAACGATGCGAAAGTATGCCATCCAGAAGACGTTGATCGCCTCGAGATAGGCTGCCTTCTGCGGATGATTGAGCATCGCCTTGAGGCACAGGTCGGCGGCGTAGAACGCCAGGTCGAAGGAGGGTTGCCCGAAGTGGGCGGCGGCGAAATCAACGAGGTAAATCTGGCCATTGTTGATGTGGATGTTCCGCGGCCGGAGGTCGCCCAACACCAGACAATTTCCCGGCTTGAGCAGTTCTTTGGCCTGATGTTCGACCGCTTTCTGAATCTCGGGATAGGCAGCGGCGGCATGTTGATAGAGCGGCTCGATGCGCAACTGTTCAAAGGCTTTGACGTCCTTGAACAGCGTCTTCAGTTCACGGCCGTTATGCGTCTGATTGTGTACGGACGCCAGCAGTTCTCCCGCCTGGGCGGCGATCTGCAGGTCAATGCGTCCCATCGCCAACTCATCCTCCCAGAGCACGGCATCCCTTGCCGGGGCGGACGTGACAAGGATAAAGTCGGAGCGATCCTCGAGCCGCGCCTCAGGAATCACATCCGGGGGCAGGAAATTGGCCAGCACGTCGATACAGTTTTTCTCGGCAAAGATGCGCTTGCGATCGATCCAGAAGCGTTCCTTGATCTGCGCCTTCGAGTGCGCCTGCTTGACGACCAGGCGCTGCTGGGCGGTGGTGGCGATGTAGATCTGGTTCTTGATACCATCACCGACCTGGCGCATGTCGAGGACAACCTCGTGTTGACCGATGATCTTTTTGCGTCGCAGATAGCCGACGAGCGTGTTCTTATTGAGGTTCATTGTTGTCCGTTGCAGGGGGATGGGAGGGAGGGCCGGCAGCGATCATGTCGTCCACCTGTCGTTCCGCGTGATAGGAGCTGCGTACCATAGGGCCAGATTCTACGTGGCCGAAACCAAGAGCCAGGGCGAAATCACGCAACTCGACGAATTCATCTGGGTGGACGAAACGATCCACCTGTACGTGCTGTGCCGACGGGGACAGGTACTGACCCAGGGTCAGAATGCGGCAGCCGACCCCGGCCAGATCCCGTATGGACTGTTCCGTCTCCTGGCGCGTTTCACCAGCGCCGAGCATCATGCCTGATTTGGTCGGTGCCGGGCCGATTTGGCGGGCACGGTCCAGCAGTTCGAGGGAGCGTCCGTAGCGAGCCTGGGGCCGCATGACGCGATACAGGCGGGGCACCGTCTCGAGATTGTGGTTGAGGATTTCTGGTGCGGCTGCCAGCACGTGTTCGAGTGCATCCCAATTGCCCTGAAAATCCGGGATGAGCACCTCCACGGAGGTATTCTCACAGCGGGCATGAACAGCACGGATCGTCCGGGCGAAAATGGCGGCGCCACCATCGGGCAACTCATCCCGATTGACGGAAGTAATGACAGCATGTCGCAGGTTGAGCTTGGCGATGGCCGCAGCGACACGCTCGGGCTCACCCTCGTCCAGCCATGTGGGACGGCCCGTCTTGATGGCACAGAAGCCGCAGCTACGCGTGCACACGTCGCCGAGAATCATGAAGGTAGCCGTGCCGCCCCCCCAGCATTCGCCGATGTTCGGGCAGTGCGCGCTCTCACACACCGTGTTCAACTCAAGGCCCTTGACGAGCCGTTTCAGTTCGAGATACCCCGGACTGCCCGGCGCTTTGGCCTTCAGCCATGGAGGCAGGCGTCGAATCACGGTGGAATCAGTCATAAATTAAAGAAGAACAAAGAGTTAGCAGTTCGCGCAGGAGTCCAACAACCATCCTATGAATATAGGTGGCGCCGCAGGCTTATCCAACTTACCTGGAAGAAATTCCATAACTGCCTGTAATCGAAAGATTTAGGGCCTCGCAAGTTGTCGCAAAAAAGAGACGGGGGGCCGCTTGTTCCATGCGGACCCCCGTCAGCGATGAAATGGTCAGATGAAGCGACGGTCTAGTGCTCGTCACCTTCCACGTCCACAGCCTCGGTAGTACCAGCGGCAGCCATTGGTTGACTCGGCTCACCGATCTCGCCTCGCTGGAACCAGGCCTGATATGCGGTTTCGTCATGGAGTATCTCACGCGACCGCAGGACCTGGGGATCGACCGTCACATCATAGGCAGACGCCTGCACGACACCGAAGGCCTTTTCGCGGATGTCGAACGTCATCTTCCAGGCGATCAACTCGGCGTTGTCCTGCCAGTGGGTCTCCTCAATCTCCTCGATCTCTTCGGCGACCTCGTGCAGAGAAGGTTCCATCTGGTTCTGCGGGGCCTCCCCTTCCTGCTTGAGCTCCTCACGCAATTGGCCGAGGCGGATCTCAAGATCGCTGGCATAGGCGAAGCCGTCGGCGTCAGCAAAACGACGGAATTCTTCGAGAGTTTCATCGCCGGCAACAAACTCAGGCTGCAGATCGGAGTGCGTCACGGCATAGTCCCGCGCGAAGCTGAAGAAGCGGCTGTTGCGCGTGCGCCAGCCCTCCAGTTGCCGATAGAGCGAGGTCGTTCGCCTGGACTCCATATTGATATCTGGCGTGATCCCGCCGGCGCCGTGGACGATGCGCCCCAACACCTTTGTGTGAAACTCCTGCTCGGCCATGGCCACCAGCGTCGAATCCTTGCGCATGCGCTTGTCGATGGAGCGGCCACTGGGGATGAAATAGGCTGCCATCGTCAACTTGAGCTCGGCGCGATCACCGATACTGACGGTCTGCTGCACGGAGCCTTTGCCCACCGTGGGCGTGCCCAGTACGAGACCACGATCCCAGTCCTGAATGGCACCGGAAACAATTTCGGAGGCACTGGCCGAACCGCCATCGACAAGAACCATCAGGGGCCCGTCACCGAACATCGGGTCCTCCTGCGTGCGGTAGGTGGTCGTATCGGCGTAGGCACGGCCGGCGGTGTAGACGACAAGCCGCTCCTTCGGCAGGAACAGGTCGGCAATCTGCACAGCCTCCGTCAGGTAGCCACCCCCGTTGCCGCGCAGGTCGAAGATGAGACGCTGCATGCCCTGTTCGAGCAATTCTGCCAGCGCCTGACGGACTTCCTGACTGGATTTGTGCTGGAATCCCTGCAGTTTGATGTAACCCGTTGAGTCCGCGAACATCACGTGGTAGGGCACCGAATTGATGTGCACGACCTCACGTTTCACCTTGATCTTGATCGGCTCGGACAGTCCGGCGCGCGCCAGCGTGAGCACGACATCGGTCCCCGCCGGGCCACGCATCAAGGAGGCGGCGTCACCAGCATCCATCTGTTTCGTCGTTGAGTCATCGATGGCCAGAATCAGGTCACCGGATTTCACCCCGGCCCGGGCCGCCGGCGTGTCGTCGTGCAGCAGCGACCACACGGCAATGGCGCTGTCCGGGTAGACGACCTGGATGCGGAACCCGAGGCCGCCGTACTCACCCCTCGTGTTGATATGGAAATTGTCGAGGTTCATCTTTTCCATGAATACGGTGTCGGGGTCGAGAACCGACATCATACCGTGGATCCCGTAGCGAATCAGGGTGTCGGGGCTGACGGCATAGAACGCCTTGTTGTCAACCGTACGGGCGGCACGCTCGAAGGTGGCAAAATTGCCATTCCAGTCGTCGTCGGTGCCGGAAATGGTAAAATCGGATGCCGGATCGAGGGCGTGGAAGATGCCCCGCAGGCCTGCCCG
>CALFPI010000019.1 GCA_937919035.1 uncultured Gemmatimonadaceae bacterium | reverse complement strand
GTTGCCCTGGTTTGACGCGCTGTACATCCATTTCACCCACCTGGCTGTGTACCTGCATCGAATCGAGTTCGGGCAATGCCAGCAGGCTTGTGCCGCCCCAGACAACGTCCCCTTCCATCACCTTGCCCTGCCGGTCCGTGCCGCGTTTGCGAATCTTTTCGTAGACAATGATCCCGGGTCGCGTGGCATGGACGCTGAGACGCTCGTAATCGGAGAGGGAGCGGTCATAGTTTTTCTGCCGATGGGCGATGCTCAAGTCCCGGTTGGCCAGCTCCACACGGTCGATGATTTTCTGCGCTTCAACGTTGGTCTCGGCCTGGGTCATTGCTCGTTCGGCATTCTCGATCTTGATCTTGGCTTCCTCTCGTTCCACGGGGGAGCCAAACTCCGATTTCGTCAGGCTGATGCGGGCCAGGTCACGGGACGCTCTGCTCTGCTCGACCTGCATGACGAGATCCGCCCGCTTGCGCCCCTGCAGGGCCAGGGTCTTGCGCATGTCTTCCTTGGCCTGCTCCAGGTCACCGGCGTTGTCCTTGACCTCCTGGCCATGCTGCTCGCGGTCGAACTGCAGGATGAGGTCGCCCACTTCAACTCGTGCACCCTCCGGATACAGATGGACGATCTTGAGCTGTCCACGCACACGTGGGGCAACGACCTTTTCGTCCTTGGCGGCGCGAATCTCTCCAGCTTCAACATGGGTAACCTGGAAATCGGCGCGGGTGACCACCATCGTTGCGGCGGTTTTCTCATCCTGGGATGGGCTCAGAGTGGCGCTTGCGAGGGCGACAGCTGCCAGAACCACACCGACTCCGATCATGATCCAGCGCTTGCGTGATCCAGGCATGTCAGTCGCCTCCATGGGGCGTGGCGGCTGCCGTTGCCGCTCGCGGCTGGGCTTCGTCACTTTCGACCTCACCGTCGCGGAACCGAACGATACGATGGGCGTTGGCGGCGATGTCCTCTTCGTGGGTCACCAGGATGATGGTATTGCCCGAAGCGTGCAGGCGCGTGAACAGGTCCATGATCTCGAGTCCTGTGCGTGAGTCCAGGGCTCCCGTCGGTTCGTCGGCGAGGATGATCGACGGGTCGTTTGCCAGGGCGCGGGCAATGGCCACCCGCTGCCGTTGCCCGCCGGACAATTCATTGGGCCGGTGGTCCATTCGATCGGCCAGTCCCACGGCCTCGAGGGCCTGAACGGCACGCTCCCGTCGCTCGCGGTGGGGCACGCCGCCGTAGACCAGAGGCAATTCGACGTTCTTCAGCGCATTGGCGCGGGGCAACAGATGGAACGTCTGAAACACAAAGCCGATCTCCTGATTGCGGATGTCAGCCAGTTGATCGTCGTCCATTTCGCTCACCATCTGACCATTCAGCTTGTAAACGCCAGCCGTGGGCACATCGAGAAAGCCAATGAGATTCATCAAGGGGGACTTGCCGGACCCGGAAGGTCCCATGATGGCGACATATTCGTTCCGCTGGATCCTGACATCGACGCCACGCAGGGCGTGTACCTGGGTGGGGCCCATGTCGTAGGACTTGGTCATGCCCACCATGTCAATCATGGCGACGTCCACGTTCAGTCTCCGCCTCTGGTAGACACGACGCGCAGGATCTCGTCCAGGACCCAACCGGCCGTCGTATCTGACGGCACACGGACGAAAGCCCAGGAGCCTTCGTGCTGCTCGCGCAAAAGCAGTGTGCCCGCGGTGAGTTGGGCCACGACGACACCATCGGGCGCGTCGAGCAGGTCGACGTCGTCATTGAGATAGACCATTCGATCGAGGAGACGATCGACGGTCATGCGGAATACATCGAGGGCATCCTGCGCCAGCGGCGTGTGGGGCTGCACCTGTACAGACGCGACGGTGCTCAACATCCAGGTAACATCCAGGACGTCATCAACAGCGGCGCGGCGTTCGGCAGTCAGGGTGCCCCGGGCTTGTGGTGCATCAGCCTTGTGTCCGGTGATGCGGAAGCGGCAGCGTATCAGGGCCTCGGTATCGGGATGATTCGGATTGGGCCAGGATGTCCAGTCTTCCAGTTCGGCCTCGGCGAATACAGTGAGTGCGTAGGCGCTCGTCAGTTCATCGAAACTGGCCGTTATGCCCCGATAGCGACACTCAGCAGAGCGCACGAGTTCGATGTCGAGTTCGGATACGCGCTCGACGGGAACGGGGCGACTGGGAATCAGGGGAATGACGGCGACGATGAGGAGGCCCACAATCCACGCAGCGCGCCGTTGGGGTAGGGCGATCAGAATATCCTTATACGGCGTAAGTGCTTGTTTCGTATGATCGTACAGCAGAAGGCGGACATGGTCAAGGGAGCAAGGCGGGTTCCGATTGGCGTTCTTTCTCTTCCTCGTCCTCTGCCGGGTTTTCGGTCCGCTCTTCGAGGTCTTCCCACCAGACGACAACTTCAGTGCGCCGATTCAGCGCTTTGTTCATGTCGGCATCGTTGTCGACGCGAGGACGCTCTTCACCATATCTGCTGGCCTCCAGCATTGCTGGTCCCATGAAGTCGTACTCGGCGATCCATGTCTGCCGTCGGACAGTGCACTGCGTTGAGCATCTGAGCTTCACCCAGTACTGGCCAAACCAGCCTACAGAGCCGTCTCACTCAGTTCCGGTAGTAAACTGCCAGCGAGTCGGCATCAGGGCGAAGCCACGACGGTCGATGAAGCTGTAGTGCTCGGCATCGTTCAGGTCGATCGTGTATTGCTCTCCTGAAAGAAGTCGAATGGGAATCACCAGTTGGGTCGCGTCACGCCAGTAGGGCTGCTTATAGAGCGGATTGGGCCCGTGGAAGCGCAGCGAGAAGCCGTCATGCATGGAGCGATCAAAGCGAACGACCATCTCTTGCAGGTCCGCCGGAACGGCGACGGCGTCGTCTGGTGGGATCAACTCGACAATCTGAGGTGCGTGGCTCGCGTCGATTTTCGGATGCAGGCTGTGCCAGGCACCGCAGCCGCTGACGAAGAGGAGAATAAGACAGACCGCTAGGCATCGACGAAGGAGTGTGTTCACGAGACATTCTCCTGAAGAGGCGCGTGACCCATTTGGGTACTTGGCCAGTGGGGCTCGATACCCGAATGATCGGCTCTTGAGGTGAGCCTTGGCAAGTCCTGTGGCGTCAGCCATCGGATCTGCCTATGTAATGAGGACCAGGCACGCCGGATCCCGCTCCAGCCACCGGAGAATCCCCGCATGAGTGACGCAACACTGGAAGTGGTCAACCCCTATCACCGTGGCGTCATTGGCGCCGTGCCGATGAGTGCATGGTCTGCCGCCGATCGTTGGCTGGAGCGAGCTGCAGCGCTGCACAAGGACCGCGCGGGACGACCCTCAGCCTATGCGCGGCAGGTGATCCTCGAACGGGCGCAGGGGCTGATGCGCGACCGCTTTGACGAACTGGCCCTGCAGATCGCCAACGAAGGGGGCAAGCCCCTTGTTGATGCCCGCGTGGAAGTGACCCGCGCCATTGACGGTGTTGGTCTGTCTATCAAGCAATTGCTGCATTCGGGTGACGGCGGTGTGCCGATGGACCTCACGGCTGCCGGCGCCGGGCGACTGGCCTTTGTGCAGCGTGAACCCATCGGTCCTGTCGTGGCTGTGTCCGCCTTCAATCATCCGTTGAACCTCATCGTGCACCAGGTTGCTCCTGCTGTCGCCGTCGGCTGTCCCGTCATCGTCAAACCCGCCGACGATACGCCGTTGTCGGCCCTCGCTTTCGTCGACATTCTGCACGAGGCGGGACTTGATGAGGCCTG
>CALFPI010000018.1 GCA_937919035.1 uncultured Gemmatimonadaceae bacterium | reverse complement strand
GTGGATGTCGTCGCCCTTGAGCGCCTTCGGATAGCCGCTGCCATCGCGGCGCTCATGGACCTGAACCACGACCTTGCCGACCCACTCGAAGGCCTTGCCAAAGGCGCAGACGATGCGTTCGGAATCCTGTGGATGTTGCTGCAATTGCTGCAGTTGTGCCGACGTCAGGCGCCTGGACTCAAGCACTTCCTCCGGAACTTTCAGCATCCCCAGGTCGTGCGTCAGGCCACACAATCCGAGGGCCAGGGTACGCCGCTCGTCGAATTCGACCTCACGCCCAAGGCGAACCGCCATGACGGCGACATTGACACTGCGCCGGGCCAGCGACAGCGACGCCGGGCGACGACGCACGGTTTCCGTCAGCAGAGCATCGGACACGCCGAGCGAATCAACGGCACCGCGAACGGCGGCAACCACAAGGGGACCATTCGGTGCACGGCCTTCGGCGGCGGCCTCAAAAAGCTCATCCGCAGCCTCGACCAGAGATTCGTAGATCGCCGCCGCGCCATCGATTTCCGACGCGCCCGCCACGCCGACCGCAGGCGCAAGGTCCACAAGTGGCAACTGGGGAACGGCCGCCACGGCCGCCACGGCGGCCATCATTGGCTCGTCCGGGTCGACACGGGGGCTAGCGCGGGGGATCTCCAGCACAGCTGTGCGGGACCGGCCCCCGCGCAGGTCCTGGGAGGAGCGCAACATCTGGCTCATCCTAAGCGCCATCGCCGCGCTCCGCCTGGATGAGTCGTGCCATCCAATCGCCGTCGATCTGGTCCAGCTTACGGCTGAAACCGATAACCAGGGCGATATCACAGATGTTGTTGATCTTCCGAGGGATGCCCTTGGAGTACTCAGAGACGAGCTTCAGAGCCTCTGCTGTGAACACCGGACCATCCCGCCCCGCTATGCGCAGGCGGTGGGCGACATAGTCGGAAACCGTCGGCTCATCAAACGGGCGGAGAAAACCGCGGGTGGCAATACGTTGGTCCAGTGCCGGGTGTTTGCGCAGGCGTTCAGGCAGTTGCGGTTGACCGACGAGCAGCACAGTGATCAGAAACGCGTCGTCCAATTGCAGGTTCAGCAACAGGCGGATCTCTTCAAAAATTTCCGCGTCCTCCAACAACTGGGCTTCGTCGACGACGACGACGGTCTCGCGGCCGTTGCTGTAGGCCTCGAAGATGATCTCATGAATCCGGTGCACGAGGCGCGCCCGGTCCAAGTCACCCCCGTCCTCACCGAGCTGGTAGAGGATCTCCCGCAGGAACTCCTCCGCCGTACGACAGGGATTGCTGAGCAGGGCGATTTCCGTTCGGTCCGGGTCCATCTCGTGCAACAGGGCACGCGCAATCATCGTCTTGCCGCAGCCCGAGTCTCCCGAGATCAAGGCTGCGCCGTGTCGGCTTGACAAAGTGTAGAGCAGGCGTATGTAGAGGTCTTCCAGATCATCCGAGCGGAAAAGAAATCTCGGGTCCGGTGTGTTTTCAAAGGGCTTCTTGTCGAGACCCCAGTACGCTTCGTACATGGAAAGTGCTACCCATGTCGGGAAGAAGTGGAGGACGAGCAGGCTCGAATCCTGGTTGGGATACCGACCGGCAATGAGCCGACGCACAAAGCATAAACTTATAAAGAATACCATCTTAGCTCAGGAAGTGTCAAGGCGGGGCTGAATCAATTGGTTCGCTCGCACAGGTAAAACTCACCATAAACATGCAAAAACGGTTCCGCGCCGAATTGATTCGCTGGTTGACCGGGTGTGGGCCGCCCGCTACATTGCCAGCGTTCTCCACGGGGAGTCTTAGACGCTTGCAGGACAATCAGTTACAGTTTTTATTCCGGCCCCCCTCCGGCACTTCATGGTCGTGTACGTACCTCGTCATCACTGTCGACTAGCCATATGGGCGACACTGCCAAGTACGATTTGCAGCTTATGCGCCGGGCCTTGCGCCTGGCAGCACGGGGTCGCGGTCGCGTCAGTCCCAATCCAATGGTGGGTGCCGTGGTCGTCGATGATCAGGGCCAGATTCTGGGGGAGGGATACCATGAGCAGGTCGGTGGTCCCCATGCCGAAGTCCATGCCCTGCGTGCCGCCGGGGATCGAGCCCGTGACGCCACGCTGTACTGCACGCTGGAACCATGCACGGTTCGCGGTCGCACACCCCCCTGTGCCGAGGCTGTTGTTGCCGCCGGCATTCGGCGCCTCGTCTGCGCCCTGCCCGACCCGGACGAACGTGTCAGTGGTCGGGGTTTCGAGTCGCTGCGCCAGGCGGGCATCCAGGTCGACGTCGGCGCTGCCGCCGAAGCTGCAGCGGACCTCCTTGCCGCATACCTGCACCATCGGCGCACGGGGTGCGCCCTGCTGACACTGAAGCTCGGTCAGACTCTCGATGGCCGCATCGCCACGGGGGATGGTATGTCGCGCTGGATCACGGGAGAACCAGCGCGTCGACACGCGCATCGCTGGCGCTCGTGGGTGGACGGCATCATGGTTGGCGCCGGCACGGTGATAGCGGACAATCCAGCAATGACGGTGCGCCACGTGAAGGGCCGGGACCCACGACCAATCGTCGTAGATGGTCGACTGCGCTGCACTGCTTCTGCCCGGGTCTTTGACGGGCGTGATCCAATCCTGGTGACAGCCATCGGCAGTTCTGCAGTAGCGCAGCAATCGTTCGTCACCCGTGGTGTGCAGATCTGGGCCTGTCCCGCCGAGGATGGGCTCATCAACCTGCGGCAACTGGCAGCACGGTGTGGTGCAGCAGGCATGACGCAGGTCATTGTGGAGGGTGGCAGCACACTGGCTGCGGCGATGCTGGCTGCCGGCGCGATCGACGATGTCATGATTTATGTAGCACCCCGTTTTCTCGGTGGCGACGCCGTGGCCGCGATCGGGGACCTCGGCATCGCCGAACTTGCGGCGACACCAACATTGGCGGATGTGCGAACGAAGCGTCTGGGAGAGGACCTGCTGGTGACTGGAAGGGTGCTGTACTCATGTTCACAGGATTGATCGAAGAAGTCGGGCACGTGCGTCGCGTGCAACGGGTTGGAGCCAACCTGCAACGCACGGAAATCACCGCCAGAACCGTCATCGAGGATCTGGCTCTGGGCGACAGCATCAGCATCAATGGGGTCTGCCAGACGGCAGTCGCAGCCAGTGCCGGGGCCTTCACTGTGGAGTCCGTCGCCGAAACCCTCCGCCTGACCACTCTGGGCCGCCTGCAAGCGGGTGATCCGGTAAATCTGGAGCGCTCCCTGCGCCCCTCCGACCGCATGGGCGGCCACATCGTCCTGGGACACGTCGATGGGGTCGGCACGGTACGGCGCCTCGATCATGAGACGGGTAATACTGTACTTGGGATCACACCACCAAAGAGCCTGATCCGCTATATCGCCGGCAAGGGATCGATCACCGTCGACGGCATCAGCCTGACCGTCGCCGACGTCGCCCCGGACGGTTCCTTTACCATCGCTATCATACCGCATACATTAGCACATACGAATCTTCAGCAGGTTCGTGCCGGAGACGATGTCAACCTTGAGGTCGACGTCGTGGCACGTTACGTAGAGCGTCTGCTGGCTGCCGGTACGCCGGCGGCTGGTCTCACCCTCGACGGCCTGCGTGACATGGGGTACTGAGAGAGGATATGCCCGGCGCTGCCCGGGCTTTTTTGGCTGTGTCAGATTTCAACACAATTGCTGAGGTCGTTGCAGAGCTGGCTGCGGGACGCATGATCATCCTCGTAGACGAGCGCGCCGTGGACGTTGACGGTGCTGAACTCGTTGGCGAGGGCGAACTCGTCATGGTTGCCGATCTGGCGGACTCGACAGCAGTCAATTTCATGTCTCGTCACGCCGGCGGCCCGCTCTATGTCGCCGCCGACCGCGCGCGGCTCGAAAATCTGGGCCTGCAGCGCGCTGTGACCCATGGCCCGCGTGGCGCGGCGTACATGGGGTCTGTCAATGCCCGGCAGGTCGATGGCACAGGCGTTTCCGCCCACGACCGGGCCCTGACCATTCGCCGTCTCGCCGATCCAACCAGTACGCACGCCGATTTTGTTCAACCCGGGCATGTGACGCCCATTGCCGCCCAACTGGGGGGCACCCTGCGGCGCGCCGGTCACACCGAAGGGTCCGTGGATCTGGCCGTCATCGCCGGCTACGAGCCCGTTGCCGTGCTGGCGTCGATCCTTAATACGGAGGGGGAATTGGCATCCACTCCGTACTTGCTGGAATTTGCCGCCGAACACGGACTCAAGGTCGCCTCCATCCGCGACTTGATCGCCTATCGAAGACGCTCCGAAAAACTGGTGGAGCTGCAGGCCCGGGCCAGCATGCCGACGCGGCACGGAGAATTCATCGCCTATGCCTACCGCTCACTGGTCGACAACAGTCCCTACATTGCGCTCGTCATGGGTGACGTCAGCGATGGCTCGCCAACATTGGTGCGTATGCATTCCTGCTGCGTCACCGGCGATGCTCTCGGGTCCAACTTGTGTGATTGTGGCGAGCAATTGCAGCGCGCCATGGAGATGATCGCAGTCGCAGGCCGTGGTGTGATCGTCTACATCCAGAGCCACGAAGGCCGTGGCATCGGCATCCTGCACAAGCTGAAGGCGTACGAATTGCAGCAGCAGCAGGGCCTCGACACGATCGAAGCCAACCACGCGCTGGGTTTGCCCGCCGACTCCCGCGACTATGGCATCGGCGCCCAGGTCCTGCATGATCTTGGCTTACGGCAGTTGCGTCTGCTCACCAACAACCCGCGCAAGCGGGTCGGTCTCGACGGCTATGGCCTGACAGTCGTTGAACAGGTATCCATTGAGGCCGAGCCCAACCCTCACAACATCCGGTACCTGCGCACCAAGCGGGACCGGATGGGTCATGCCACCTTGCTCAATGAACACGAGGGATCCGATGCCCATAGTGCATGAGGGCAAACTCGACGCCACCAACCGTCGTTTTGCCGTAGTTGTCGCCCGCTTCAACAGTCTCGTTACCGGGAAGCTGCTTGACGGCGCCCTCGATTGCCTGCGGCGTCACGGCTGCCCCGAAGATCACGTCGAGGTCGCGTGGGTGCCCGGTTCGTTCGAGCTGCCTCTGGCAGCCAACAAGCTGGCCACCACCGGACGCTTTGACGCGGTTCTGTGCCTGGGCGCCATCATTCGCTCCGAGACGCCGCATTTCGACTTCGTCGCCAACGAGACCGCTCGCGGTATTGCCCGGGTCAGTCTCGACAGCGGCGTTCCCGTGACTTTTGGCGTCGTCACGACGGATGACGTGGAACAGGCGATCAACCGTGCCGGCCTGCGTTCTGGCAACCGGGGCTGGGATGCAGCAATGAACGCGATCGAGATGGCGGACCTGATCGCCGGCCTCAAGCAGGTCTAGTGGCGTGAACTCCCCCGACGACGCAGTGCAGGCGCAGCGACGCTGGGATGATGACGAGTGGGGAGCAGAAGACGACGAGCCGTTGCCCGATACTCGCTCCGGCGCCCGACGGCTGGCCTTACAGGCCTTGTACTGGGAGGTCGCCTCCCCGGGACAGTTGGAAGAGGCGCTTCGACAGCGGGCGACGGCAGCGAACATGGGCACAAAGAACATCGAGTTCGCCGGCCGACTCGCCCGCAGCTGCATCGAACACGACAGTGAGATCAGGGAACTGATCGGTGCCACAGCGACCAATTGGCGGCCGGAAAGGATCGCTCGGATGGATGGGCTGATCCTGCGCCTGGCCCTGGCCGAGTTGCTTTATCTTGAAGACGCCCCCGCGCGCGTCACAATTCACGAGGCCATCGAATTGTCCAAGGCCTACGGAGGCGACAAGTCCCACGCCTTCGTCAATGGTGTTCTCGACACCATTGCCCGGCAGCGCGGCATCAAGATCTAACCACGGGGCAGCGACAGACATCCGTGCGCACCGCTGTCCTCTCCGACGTCCACGGCAATCTCGAGGCGCTAGAGGCGGTGCGGAACGCGGGCGTTGATCGCGGCGTGGAACGGTGGCTTTGCCTCGGGGACACGATTGGATATGGTGCCGATCCCGTGGCCTGTCTTGCCATTGTCGACGAGATGACGGACGTCTCTCTTCTGGGCAACCACGAAGCCGCTGTGGCCGGTGAGCAGCCGGACGAGTACTTTACAGCCCACGCCAGACGTTCGGTGGAATGGACTCGGCAGCAGTTGTCGGCGGGACAAAGGGCCGGGCTGGGCCAGTTGCATCTGACCCATGCCGAGGCGGATGCCTTCTTCGTACATGCCGAACCCGGCGATCCGCGTGCCTGGCATTACGTACATGACGCCAAGGATGCCGCCGCGGCGCTGAAGACTGTGCAAACACGTCTGGTCTTTGTCGGCCACTCGCATTTGGCCTTCATCTGTTGCGCAACAGAGGGTGTGCACGAGTTTGTGCACACTGAAGGTCTGCTGTCTCTTGCGGCGACAGGGCGATATCTGGTGAACGTGGGCAGTGTGGGCCAACCCAGAGATGGTGACCCACGTGCCTGTTTTGCCATACGTGACAGCGAACTCGACTCGATCGAGCTCGTGCGTGTTGCATATGATGTGACCGCCGCCCGGCAGAAGATCCTCGCTGTCGGCCTGCCTCGCTTCCTGGCCGATCGCCTCAGCCAGGGCCGT
This sequence comes from uncultured Gemmatimonadaceae bacterium, assembly GCA_937919035.1. Lineage (GTDB taxonomy): Bacteria > Latescibacterota > UBA2968 > UBA8231 > UBA8231 > UBA8231. The sequence goes on along the minus strand of CALFPI010000018.1, from coordinate 6,420 downwards.
TGAGATTCCTCCAACCTGCGATCCCATCCGACCTGACATGCTTGCATTCCTGAAAAATCTGATTGGCTCCATCCTCGCCTCCTTCAAGAAGGCCTTCGGCTCCCAGGCTGACCGCGAATTCAAGAAGGGTCTGCCCGTGATCGATGAGATCAGCCGCCATTGCCAGACACTGGCGGCGATCTCCGACGCCGAGTTGTTCACCTACACCGCGAAATTCCGTCTACGACTTCGCGAGCGCACGGTGGATCTGGCGGGCGAAGTGGCCGAGATCGAAACAGCGCTGCGCGGTGATCTTGAGCCGGGTGAACGCGAGCGGCTCAATGACAGACACCAGGTCGCCGAAGAGGAGATCCGCACGCTTGAGGCCAGCTTCCTCGACGAGATCCAGAGCGAAGCCTTTGCCGTTGTCAAAGATGCCTGCCGCCGCCTGGTGGGGCGCAGTTGGGACGTTGTCGGCGGCGCCGAAGAATGGTTCATGGAGCCCTACGACGTGCAGCTCTACGGTGGCACCGTGCTGCATTCGGGCAAGGTCGCCGAGATGGCCACCGGCGAAGGCAAGACCTTGGTCGCCGTGGCCCCGCTCTATCTCAATGCCCTCACCGGGCGTGGTTGTCACCTCATTACGCACAACAACTACCTGGCCAAGCGCGACGCCATGTGGATGGGTGGCATCTACAACTTTCTGGGATTGTCGGTGGGTATCATCCAGGATGCCCGTCAGACAGGTGGCGCCGAGGCCTATATCCTGCCGGTGCCGGAGTCGACGCCGGAGTCCTTTGAATGGCTGCCGGCCAAACGGGTCGAAGCCTACGCCGCCGATATCGTCTACGCGACCAAGGACCAGATCGGCTTTGACTACCTGTACGACAACATGGCCACACGGCGTGAGCATATCTCGCAGCGTGAATTCAACTTTGCCATCGTCGACGAAGCCGACTCCAATCTCATCGATGACGCGCGCACGCCGCTGATCATCTCCGGCCCGGTGCCAGAATCGAACAATCGGTACGCCGAGTTCAAGCCCCTGGTAGAGAAGCTGCTCCGGGCGCAGTCGAACCAGGTGAACAAGCTGGTCTCTGATGCCGAGAAGAAGCGTGAAACCGATGCCGATGAGTACGAAGTTGGCGTCGATCTGCTACGCGCCATGCGTGGCGCGCCGAAGAACAAGCGTCTGATGAAGGTGCTGCAGGAGGAGGGCGTCAAGCGCCTCATCAGCAAGGTCGAGGGCGACTTTATGCGCGACAAGCGCATGGCCGAAATCGACGAGGAACTGTTCTTCATCATCGACGAGAAGGGTCACACCCTCGATCTGATGGACAAGGGTCGTGATCTGCTGTCTCCGGACGAACAGGCTCTGTTCATCCTGCCCGACGTAAGCGAATCGATCGGCCTCGTGCGCCGAGACGCGTCTCTCAGTGATGACGAGAAGCGGCTCAAGGAGGATGAAGCCTATCGCGATCATCAGCAGCGCACCGAGGCGGTGCACAACATCAATCAGCTGATGAAGGCCTATACGCTGTTCGAGCGCGACGTTCAGTACATGGTGACGGAGGATAAGAAGGTCGTCATCGTCGATGAGTCCACCGGTCGCCCGCAGCCCGGTCGACGCTTTGCCGACGGCCTGCATCAGGCCCTCGAAGCCAAAGAAGGTGTCAAGGTCGAGGCCGAGACACAGACAGTCGCCACCATCACTTTGCAGAATCTGTTCCGCCTGTATCACAAGCTGGCGGGTATGACAGGCACCGCCGAAACTGAAGCAGCCGAGCTGTGGGAAATCTACAAGCTCGACGTCGTTGTCATTCCCACGCATCGCCCGATCCGCCGCGTCGATCACGAAGATCAGATCTACCGGACCAAACGCGAAAAGTACAATGCCATTATCGAGGACATCGCCTGGCTGAACGAGCGCGAGTTGCCGGTTCTGGTGGGCACGATCTCGGTGGAAATCTCCGAACTGCTGTCGCGCATGTTGACCCGCAAGGGGATCAAGCATCAGTTGCTCAATGCCCGCTACCACGAAAAAGAGGCCGAAGTCGTCGCTGGTGCCGGACAACCAGGGCAGGTGACGATCGCAACGAACATGGCCGGGCGTGGCACCGACATCAAGCTGAATCCGAATGTCATCCATATCGAGAGGGATCTGATCACATCCGCCGAGGTGACGCTTGCCAGCGACTACAACGGCAGATCTCTGCTCGACGAACTGACCGAGAACCCCAGCGGACTCCAGGTGATGGGCACCGAACGCCACGAGTCACGGCGTATCGATCGGCAGTTGCGTGGCCGCGCCGGTCGCCAGGGGGATCCCGGTGCTTCGCGGTTCTACATGTCCCTTGAAGATGACCTGATGCGTCTTTTCGGCTCCGAACGCATCGCCTCGGTCATGGACCGGCTCGGCGCGGAAGAGGGCGAAGTCATCGAACACAGCATGGTGACGCGCTCCATCGAACGGGCGCAGAAGAAGGTGGAGGCACGCAACTTCGAGATGCGCAAGCATCTGCTGAAGTATGACGATGTCATGAACCAGCAGCGCCAGGTCATCTACAACCGCCGGCGGGACATCCTCGAGCGCAAAAGCGCACATGACCAGGTCGCGGGTCTGATCGATGAGGCGATCACCGAACTGTCGGCCGCCCACGGACAACCAGGTCTGCCGTCGGAGGAGTGGACCTGGGAGGATCTGTCCGCCGAGTTCGCCAGCATGTTCTTCACGCCGCTGCCGATCGAACTCGAAGAGCGCAACCATATCGACATCGAGCAGCTGGAGGAGAGACTCCACGAGGCCGCCCACGGCGCCTATGAACATCGCCGACAACTGGTGACGGAAGAGACCTTCCGCGAAGTCGAGAAGGCGGTACTGCTGCACACGGTCGACACGTGCTGGCAGGAACACCTCTACGAGATGGACGAGTTGAAGGAGGGGGTGGGCTTCGCTGGCGTCGCCGGCAAGGATCCCCTGCTCGTCTATCAGAAGGAGGCCTTCGAGATGTTCGGCAGCCTCATCGCCCGCATCAACGCCGAATCACTACGCAACCTTTTCCAGCTACGCGTTGATGTGGGCCCGCCGCCGGCACCACGACGGGTCGGGCGCGGCCAGTTGTCAGACATACACACGGAAGCAACCAATCTCGGATTCCGCGGCAGTGCACCGGCAGTGCCGCAGAGTACGGGTGATGGCATGCCTCTTGGCCGTCCCGCCGGCCCGGCGGCACCTCGCGAGCGTGGTCTGGTCGCCGGGGGCAGTGAAGGCACGGACACCGCGCGCAAGGCACCCACACGCAGTGGCCCGAAAGTGGGACGCAACGACCCCTGTCCATGTGGCAGCGGCAAGAAGTACAAGCAATGCCACGGGCAGACCTGACGGCCTGTGCGAGCCTCATGAATCGCGGCTGCATTGGGTAGTTTGTCACAGCCACTGCCCGTGCGCTACCCGATCTTCCAAGGTCTCCTATGGAAGCTCTGACAACCTGGCAAACCGCACTTCTGGTCATTTACTGTGGCATCGTCGCATTCCTGAGTCTGTTCGGCTTCCATCGATGGTTCATTCTGCGCATCTACTACCGCCATCGCCATCAGTCACCGCAGCCGCAGGGCCACTTCGAATCGCTGCCCGGTGTCACGGTTCAGCTGCCTATTTTCAACGAATACCATGTCGTGGAACGTCTGCTCGAGGCCGTAGGCAGGATCGACTGGCCCCTCGACCGTCTGGAAATCCAGGTACTGGACGATTCTACGGACGAAACGCAGGCACGGGCGCGGGCGGCTGTCAGCCGTCTCCTGGCCCGGGGCGTCAACGCCCACTACATACATCGTGCTGATCGAACCGGATACAAGGCGGGTGCCCTGGAAGCGGGACTGAAGCAAGCGCAGCATGACTTCATTTTCATCCTCGACGCTGACTTCGTGCCGCCACCCAATGTGTTGCACCAGTCCATGCATCACTTCACCGATGCCGGCATTGGCATGGTGCAGATGCGCTGGGGCCACATGAATCGACACTTCTCGGTGCTGACGCGGATCCAGTCCATCTTCCTCGATGGTCATCTCGTCATCGAACACACGGCGCGCAACCGCTCCGGGCGCTTTTTCAATTTCAATGGCACTGCGGGAATCTGGCGTCGGCAGGCGATCATCGACGCAGGCGGCTGGCAGCACGATACACTGACGGAGGACCTCGACCTCAGCTTCCGCGCGCAACTGGCTGGGTGGCGTTTTCTCTATCTGCCCCATGTGGAAGTGCCGGCGGAATTGCCGGTGGAAATCAACGCCTTCAAATCACAGCAGCACCGGTGGACAAAAGGCGCCGTGCAGACGGCCAAGAAAATTCTGCCGCGGGTCTGGCGCGCGCAGCTACCCATGAAGGTGAAGGTCGAAGCAACCTTCCATCTTGCCGCCAACAGTTGCTACATCCTGATGCTGGTGATGGCATTGCTCATGCTCCCCGTCCTCGACATCCGCAAGATGATGGCCTGGGAACACCGGATGTTCCTTATCGACCTGCCATTGTTTTCCATGGCAACCATGGCGATTTCCGGGTATTACATGGTGTCGCAGCGTGAACTCTATGCGGACTGGAAAAGTGCCCTCAAGTACCTGCCTCTGCTGATGGCGATCGGTATCAGCCTGTGCGTCAACAATGCCCGCGCCGTTGTCGAGGGTCTCATAGGCTACACGACCGGGTTTCACCGCACGCCGAAGTACGGGGTCGACGCGCAGGGCCGTCCGGGCGGCAAGTACGCCGGCGCCAAAACACTGGTTGCCCTCGCCGAGTTAAGTATGGCAATCTACTTCGGCTTCGTCATTGTCCGCGCCGTGGAAGTTGGGCTCTACTTCGGCATCCCATTTCTGTTGCTGTTCCACATTGGCTTCCTCTATACAGGTCTGCTGTCCGGCCTGCAGCCATGGTTGATGGACCTGCGTCTGTGGCGCTCGGCGCGGGCGCCAGCAGCCTGAAACACACACGCCCCCGACTGGCTTGCAGTCAGGGGCGTGTGGTAGTGCAGCGACTTGGTTTCAGTTGGCTTTCGGCCAACTCAATTCGTATGCCCCACCCTCCAGCTTGTGTCGTGCCAACAGCACGGCGAGTGAAGGGTAGACACGGTCCTCCACGGTGCGTCGAAGGTTGCGCAAGCCAATGGCGACGGAGTGCGCCTGGCGTCGCATATCCCCGGTCTCGTCCGTCGCCAGTCGCTCCGCCTCCTCAAAGGATCGAGCGTAGAGTCCGTGGGTGTTCTTTGCCTGCTTCTCGGTTGGTGCCGCCACGGCGGCTACCGCACGTGAGTACTCCGCGAGCAGTTCTCGCGCCGCCTGAATGTCAGCGGAAGTGATATCCTGCGTTGGATCATCAAAACGTACGATGGTGGCCTCGACGCTTTGGCAGAACGGGTGGAGCTGTTTGATCGCGAGCACGTAGTCCTTGAGTTCGGCGGCTTCTTCTTCCTTGCCACACCCAAGTGCCCCGACCAGCACGGCCAGAATGAACAGTCCTTGTACCATATCGACCTCCCGGTTCTTGGCACCCCGGATGAGTCCTGGACGGAACCCGGGGTCCTGACGGGACGAAAGGTAGCGCCGGGCGCGGAGGCGAAGCAAGCGAATGCAGCCGGGCATGCCGGCAGACCCTTGAAGCGGACCATCGCGTTGACGCTTTCTTTGGGGCAGGATAACTTCCATGCCCCCATGCTGCACGGGTTATCGGTTTGTCATTGTTTGGCCACTGTCAGGAGAATGTTGTGATCAGCCGCGAGCAACTACAGAATCAGTTGCATGACTGCCTGCTAGACGCCCATTTCGACCGCTGGAACGGGGCCTACCAGAAGGGCAAAGTCCGGGACATGTACAAGCTTCCTGGCAAGCGCGTGCTCATCACCACGGACAGGCAGAGCGCCTTCGATCATGTCCTCGGCACGATCCCGCTGAAAGGGCAGGTGCTCAATCGGATCGCCCAGTACTGGTTCGAGAAAACTGCCGACATTGTGCCCAACCATGTGATCTGTGTGCCCCACGCCAATGTGACCATCGGCGAGGAACTGGAGATGTTCCCGGTGGAAATTGTTGTTCGGGGCTACCTCACGGGCAGCACGGACACCTCGGCGTGGACCCACTACAATCGCGGTGTCCGTGATTTCTGTGGCAATCGTCTGCCGGAGGGCATGGTGAAGAACCAACCTTTTGCCACTGCCATCATCACGCCGACGACCAAATCGGCGGAGCACGACGAGTCCATCTCAGCCCGGCAGATCGTCGACCGGGGCCTGGTTGCCGGCGACACCTGGGCGCAGATCGAAGAGATCGCCCTGGCCGTCTTCGCTCGCGGCCAGCAGTTGGCGGCGGAACAGGGGCTGATTCTCGTGGATACGAAATATGAGATGGGCCGCAATGCCAGGGGTCAGATCACCATAGCCGATGAAATCCACACCC
>CALFPI010000017.1 GCA_937919035.1 uncultured Gemmatimonadaceae bacterium | reverse complement strand
TCCCCAGCGGTCTCCCATCCACATCTCCAGACCCGGTAGGTCCGGACGGAAATTGCCGGCGTAGATCCCCTGGACATGACCGTAGCAATGCTGCCGCAGGACAGCGCCATCCTGTGCATCGATGAGAAAGAAGCCGGGGTCGGAACCGGCAATACCGATCTGCATGCCGCCAGCACCACTGATGGGGCCGAAGGCGGCATGGTCGATGTGGCCGGCGCCGCCGGAGTCTTCGATGTATTCGGCACCCTCCATGGTCCACCGGCGTTTGCCATCAGCGTCCCACAGTTCGTAACCGGGAAGAATCTCGTCGCGGCCGTCCCCATCAACATCGCAGAACCACATGTACATGCCGTGCCACGCACCGTGCGCGTCTGCCCGCCACTGCAATTGGAGCTTGTCGTCAAAGGTCCAGAAGGAGTATCCCGTACCTGCGCCGTCGCCATCGCGGAAGATGAGATCCTGCGCACCATGGGTCTCAGCGCGCAGCTTGCACGGCCACAACACGCGCAGCGAGTGCAGCCAGTTGCCGACACTGTCGTTGCGCCAGCCGCGATACGGGCCGGTTCGGGGAAGTTCCACATCGGCTGTGATCTGACCCGTGCGCCCGGAGACCATGCGCAGACGATCGGCGACCAGATCCACGCCGATGATGTCCTCGCTGCCGCAACCGTCGAGGTCGTGCACCGCTGTGCGCGTCAGTCCACGTGCAGCGCCGAAGGTCCGATCCGACTGCACCTGGCCGGAGTCGATGTCGAGGCACACGATGCGGGGCCCCTCGCCGGTGTCCTTTTCGAGGATCAGTTCCTTGTGGCCTGCGCCGCGCGCATCACCGTAACGAACCGTGCACGGCCACCACGGCGAGATGTCGATCTTGCGCCACAGCACCGGCTGCGGATACCCTTCGCCGGCGCTGCGCCATGCCAGCGTGCGCGCCTCCAGGCGGCTGACAAAGGCGGCGCCGGCCTGTTCTGTTGAGCTGGTCCTTACCGAGTGCAGCCGGCAGCGGGTGTTGCTGCGGATGCCGGCTTTACCCGTGGGCAGACGCTCATCAAAGGCGGTGAAGACCAGCTCATCGTCAACGAAACATCGGATCCAGTGGCCGTCACATTCGGCGCGCAGCCGGTAGTAGCGACTGCGATCCACGCCCCTCGACTGATCGGCCAGCAGGGACCAGGCCTCGTCCTTGCGATGGTACAACACGACACGGCGGCAACCCTCGAAGCCGAAGAAGTAGTACTGGCGCAGATCCTGATAACGCAGCATCAGCCCCGTGCGGGCGATGTGCGCGTGGGGATCATCACTGTTGGGTTGGGAGAAGGCGTTGAGCTGGCGGATGCTGGCTTCGATGGTGATATCCGACCACATCTCGTGCCCCGCTACCAGGGCGCGGTCCGTCTTGTTGATGTGCTCCAGTACGCGATCAGCGCCACCCTCTGCCGCAGCATCGTCGATGACACGAAAGAAGCCGGGCATGCGCCAGTTTGCCGGGGCCGTGAGGCCATTCGTCCAGTCGCCGAAGAAACGGCGTTCGACACTCTGGTCCGGTTCATTCGGGTCCAGCACATTGCCCAGAGGGCAGCCCGTCAGGTCGATGCGGGCGATGATACTGTCATACATGAGGGCTCCTTGCCGATCGCTGGTTTCGGGTATAGAGTTTGGGTCTCAAACCGCCATGGCCTGGTGGCCGTGGTTTACCGATTCGCCTCCGGTCGGATGACGACCTCAGTCAGGAGCGCCCCATGACTCTGCCGATTCTTCGTTCCACGCTGCTCGGTCTTCTGTGTATTTCCGCGGCTCTTGCCGAGCCCCCGGAGGACGCCAAGGACTTCATGAAGCACCTGAAGAAAGAGGGCTATACGTGCGAGAAGGGTGACGCCTTTGTCAAAGCGACGCACAGCTCGCAGTTGGATCTGGTGCTCAAGGCCTACAAGGATGGTGTATTGGTGCAGAGTTTTGCCGCCTCAAATGTCAAGGAGCGCGAAGACATCATCGACACCGTCAACAAGCTCAATGCCAATGCCACGACGACCAAATTCTACATCGATGGGGATGGTGATACCATGATCGAAGCCTGGTATCCTGGTCGATACAAAAAGGACACGTTCACCATCTTTCTGGAGGCCTGGCAGGGCGACACGAAGGGCCAGATCACGGCCATCAGCTTGCTGATCGAGTAGACCCTGCCGCCCCGCCTCCGCCAGGGGGCGGGGCCGCAGCCAGCCGGTCAGGTGTGTTCTATTTCCACAGACGCCCGATACCGTCGAGTTTGGCATCACTGAGATAGCCGTAGCGGTTGATCCAGGCGCCGTCGACGTCGCTGTCGGCGACCAGTTCGAAGCGCCGCAGGAAGTCATCCTCAGGTCCGTAGCCGTGCACCAATGGCGTCACCGCCATCTGGCCGCCTGCCTGCCGCACGGCAGAGCAAATGCGCCGGCGCTGCGTGGCGTCGCTCACGGGGTGGGCCTCATCCGGCTCCGGATAGTGGAAGCTCTCCAGGCAATCACCGGGGGGTGTGTCACCCAGATCGAACAGGTTGGCCAGGGCATGCACCAGGAGCCGCTCGTCGAGTCCGGAATTGTGCGCCAGCAGCTGCCGCCCCCAGAAATCGACCATAACCGTCCAGTGCATCGTGTAGAGTTTCGGCGATGCCGCGTCGCAAAAGGCGCCGGCAGCGGCGAAGTCGAAGCCCGTCAACAGCGTCAGCGGCGGCATGAAGGCGTTGGCTGACAGTTTCAGATCCGTGCGTCCCGTGGCATTCAGCGCCTCACGCCAGTGGCGGACCATGTCGACGGACAGTGCCGACTTCAGCTTCAGCCAGTCGAAAACGCCGGGATAGCGGCGCAACAGGGCGATGCTGTCACCGGCGCCGCGATCGCCGCCGGCGAAAGCCTCCAGGTCGTCATTGCTCAGGCTGCCATGCAGATGGCGGTAGAGGGCGGCCACGTCGCCCTGCACATCATCAAAGGGCCAGCCTCGTTCCATGGCCCAGCGGCGCACATGGGGGCTGAAGTCCTGGAAACCTTCGTCCAGCATGTAGCAGGGGTACTCCGGCCAGTCCGGGCGGAAGCCGGTGATCTTTGGATAGCGGGCGACCAGATCAGCGACATAGGCCCGCAGGTAGGCCCGGATCGCGGGACTCGCCAGACAGCCGGTGTCGGCCATGCGCTGCGGGATTTCACCGTCGGGGCGCAGGGGCCGATCCTCGTCAAGCATGCCCGGCGCTGTCTGGCCACTCACCTGGAAGTAGACTTCGAGACCGCGGTCCACAGCGGCATCGATGAATTGCTCCACCACGTGGCCCCGGGCTTCGGTGAGTTCCGAGGCGGGGCGCGGGCGATAGGGGCTGTCGACATAGTGCGTTGCATCCGGCACGTAGCTGGGTGCACTGCGGACCCACAGGCCACTGGCGCCGAACAGGGGGCGATCGAACAATCGCGGGCTGGCACCGGCATCGGAGGGTGGTTGCCAGCTGCCCTGGCCCTCCGGTGCAGGCTCCGTCACTGTGGGATTGAGGGCGACGGCCGTTGCTCCGGCGCGTTCCACGACGTTGTCGAGGACGGCATCGACTCCTTCCGAGAGGATGAAGTCGGCCAGCACGGTGATACCAAGAGTTCGAGGACGCATGATTTCAGTCCCTTTGTCGGGGTGAGGGTCCGTCTCCGCCGCGGCTGCCCCACTTCTGCAGCACCAGGCCGGCGACGATGATGGCCAGACCGAAGATGGTCGCCGACTCGACAGGTTCGCCGACGAGATAATGAATGAACAGCAGTGACAGAAAGGGGCTGAGGAAAATGAGGTTGGCTACGCGCGAGGCGTTGGTGGCGCGCTGCAGGGCTCCGAGCCAGAGCACGAAGGTCAGACCCATCTCGAAAAGCCCCACGTAGACGGCACCCGCCAGGCCCTGCCACGTCACGGGAGGCAGGCCCGATGTCAGGACACAAACTACAGTTACCGGTGGCAGGGCCAGAAGGAAGTTGAGGAACAGACGTTGCACGGGGTCGATACGATCACGCGTGAGGCCCACCCAGTACAGGGCCCAGATGACCGTGCTGCCCAGGGCCAGTGCGACTCCGAAGGCGTCGTCAAACTGCAGGGACAGGACGTCGCCGCGTGTGGCGACGACGAGGACCCCGCTGTAACAGACGAATCCGGCGATGATGTCCCAGGGCAGCAACCGTTGGCGCAGCAGCAGGGCAGACAACCACGCCAGGACCAGGGCCCAGGTGTAGTTCAGCGGCTGCGCCTGCTGGGCGGGCAACCGATCGTAGGCCGCGAACAGGATCAGGTAGTAGAGGCAGGGGTTGAGCAAGCCAAGCCCGGCCGAACGCAACCAGTCACGACGCGGCAGGCAGGACAGCTGCTGCAACTGGCCTCGGGCCAGCAACACGCCGCCGAGAAACAGGGCGGACACACCGGTGCTGACCAGCAGCAACTGGGCAGGTTGCAGATGGCGCAGGCTCAGTTTGAAGGCGGCAGCCACCGTCGACCAGAGCAACACCGCCGCCAGGGCATGCATTGTGCCGGCAGGAAGCGGGCGGGTCACCGGCAGATGCCCGGCTGGCGGACCTGAGATGGGACCATTATCTTATACCGCTTCATGACATAAGCGCGCGAATGTGCGTTTTTTTGACGTCATCCAACATTACTGCAGAACGGCAGGTATCCCATGGCCAAGGCCGGCCCCCGTAACCAGATCACGCTCAAGAGCACCGAGAGCAATCATACCTACTACTCATCGAAGAATCGCCGCAACCAGCAGGCCCGCATGGAGATCAAGAAGTATGATCCCACGCTGCGCAAGCACGTGATGTACAAGGAAGAGCGCTAGGCCCAGGCTTTCCGCAGTACATCGGCTGTTTTAGCACGACGCCACCCCGGCCCGGAGCCGCGGTGGCGTTTCGTGTTTGTGCCGCAATCCTGGCCCCACGCCCCGGTCCCGCGTCTTAGGGTCGGCTCCTGTCAGTTGGCGTACTTGACCGAGCAGCCGTAGGGCGCCGAGGTCTTCTGCGTGATTTCCAACCCGGCGAGGCCGCGATTGAGCGCAGCGGCAACATAGTTCGTCGCTTTGGCAATGTCATCGATATCTGCAGACTTGATGTTGTCGATGCCGCCGGCGTAGATCAGCTTGCCCTCGGGACTGATGACGTACATGTGCGGTGTCGTGCGGGCGCCGTAGAGCTTGCCGACTTTGCCATCGGCGTCGATCAGATAGGCGGTATGGGCGACCTTCTCTGTCTGCAACTGCGCCTGCAGGGCGGCACCCTCGTAGTGGCCCTGTTTGCCGGGCGCTGAAGATGAGATCGACAGCCAGACGACGCCGCTGTCGGTATAGGTCTGCTGCAGTTGCTGCATGTTGCCACTGTCATAGTGCTTACGGACAAAAGGACAACCGAAGTTCACCCACTCGAGTACGACATGCTTGCCTTTGAAATCAGCCAGTTTGTAGGTCTTGCCGTCGGCGCCCTGAAGCTCGAAGTCGGGTGCCTTTTCATCGATGGTGCCCATGGCGGCCCAGGCAGCGCCGGCGAAGAGGAGCAAGGTGAACAAGAGAGGGCGGGCCAAACGGGGCATGTGGCACTCCTGAAGTGGGGATCGGTATCCGGGTGGCATAACGGATGAGTTGTTTCGAGTATACTCGTTGGACACGCTGTGGCGAAAGGGACGGGATGAAGAACTGGTGCTGGCTCCGACTCGACCGGAATACGACGGATGACCACTGGCGCAAGACCTTCCAGGACATGCGTGCTGCGGGGGTGCATGCCATCCTGCCCGAGGTTTTCAACAACCACGCCGCCTGGTGGGCGAGTGCGCACCTGCCGGTGGCCGAACCTCTGCTCGAGCGCCTGTTGCCCCTGGCACACGCCGCCGACCTCGAGATCCACGCCTGGATGCACACCATGGCATGCAACATCCCGGCGATCTACGAAAACCACGCCGACTGGTACGATGTGAGTGGCACAGGCCAGTCGGCGGCGAGCCAGCCGCCCTATGTCGGCTACTACAAGTTTCTGTGCCCGTCGCGCCCGGAAGTGCACGAGTTTCTGCAACGGCGCGTAGCGGAGCTGGCCGCCTTCGACGGACTCGACGGCATTCATCTGGACTACATCCGCTTCCCGGACGTGATCCTCGCCGAGGCGCTGCAGCCGACGTACAACATTGTGCAGGATCGCGAGTATCCGGAGTACGACTACTGCTACTGCGACGTCTGTCGGGAGGCGTTCGGCGCCGAATCGGGCATCGACATCAACGCCGTCGACGACCCTGCTGCAAGCCAGGAATGGCGCCAGTTCCGCTATGATCGCATCACTCGACTTGTGAACGAAATTCTTGTGCCCATTGGGCACAACGCCGGCAAACAGATGACGGCTGCCGTGTTCCCGAACTGGCAGCATGTACGCCAGCAGTGGCATCTCTGGCAGGTCGACGCCGTGCTGCCCATGCTGTACCAGTCCTTCTACAACGAGGACATCCCGTGGGTCGGTGCCCAGGTGGAGGCCGGGATCCGGCGCATGCAGGAAAAGGGTCGCCACAAGCCGCTCTACAGCGGTGTCTTTGTGCCGGCTCTGGATCCGGCCCAGTTGCGTGAGGCGATCGAGGTCTCGCGCCGTGCCGGAGCCGATGGTGTGTCGCTCTTTGATCTGGGCTCGATGACGGACGCCCACTGGGAGGTCTTCCGCGCCGCGGCGAACTAGGAACCGGCAGCCGACGGGCTCACTCCCAGGGGCGCACGAAGCGGCCTGGGGTGGCGCCCGTGTGCCGGCCATCGCGCACGACGTGCCCACCGTTGACCCAGACCTGTTCGACGCCGTGTGATAGTTGGTGGGGCTCATCAAAAGTGGCGTGATCGGTAATAGTGTCAGGGTCGAAGACGACGACATCCGCCATCATGCCCTGCCGCAGCAGGCCCCGCTGCCGCAAGCCGAGACGGTCGGCGACTGCTGACGTCATCTTGCGCACTGCATCCTCCAGTGACAGTACGCCCAGTTCCCGTACGTAGCGGCCAAGAACCCGGGGATAGGTTCCATAGCCGCGGGGATGCACGGGGCCGTAGGGTTTGCCCCACGACGGATCATACCCACCGGCATCGGTGGACACCTTGATCCACGGTTGCTGCAACTGCAGGCGCAGATTGTCTTCGAGCATGGAGAAGTAGATGGTGCTGATCGACTGCCGCTCCGACAGCACCAGATCGCATACAGCATCGAACCAGTCCTGCCCCCGCATGCGACAGATCTCGGACAGCCTGCGGCCCACGTACTGCTGGTTCTCCGGTTGCCTGAAGCCGATGGGCATGACGCCCTCTTCCCCGTGTTGACTGACCATCGCCTCCCAACGGCCATCCGGTTCGGTCACAGCCGCCCGGATGCGGGCGCGCTCTGTGGGGTCCTGCAGATTCTCGTAGAGCTTGCCACCCGCCATCGCCCAGGGGGGTAGCACCGACGTAAGTCCTGTGCCTGACGCGGCGTACGGATACATGTCCGCTGTCACATCGAGACCTGCGGCGCGGGCGGCGTCGATGCGCTCGATGACCTGCGGCATCTTGTCCCAGTTGTCACGCCCCGCCGCCTTGAGGTGGTAGATCTCGACGGGCACGTCGGCGCGCAGGCCGATCTCGAAGGCCTCGTCGAGGGCGCCGAAGATTTCACCCGCTTCCGATCGCAGATGCGTGATATAGCTGCCGTCGTACTGGCCGACGATCCGGCACACTTCGACGATCTCGTCGACGTCCGCGTAGCAGTCCGGCGCGTAGATCAGGGCGTAGGAGACACCGAAGGCGCCATCCTCCATGGCTTCGGCCATGGTGCGTTGCATCAACGCCAGATCTGCACCGCCCGCCGGCTTGTCATCCATGCCCATGGCGACTTTGCGCAGCGTGCCACCACCCAGGTAGGAACCGACATTCGGCGACACACCCGCCGCTTCAAAGGCCTCGAGCCAGTCGGCGAAGCGGGACCAGCCTTTGGCGGCGTCGACCCAGTGGGCGATGCCGTCGCCGATGAGGTGGGTGCTGACGCCGCCGTCATGACGGCCGCTGACAGGCGCCGGCGTCCAGGCTTCGCCCATGATCTCCGTGGTGACGCCCTGGGTGATTTTGGAAACGCAGCGACCGTCGACCATCAACGGATAGATGGAATGGCTCTGAATGTCGATGAAGCCGGGGCAGATCACGGCGTCGGCGATGTCGATGTGCGTCGCCGCCGAAGCGGCAGGGATGGTTCCCGGGGGTGTGATGGCGGCGATGCGATCACCGTCGAGGGCGACATCACCGCGGAACCATGGGTTGCCGCTGCCATCGATGATACGGCCGCCGGTGATCAACGTGTCGAAGGTCATGATTCAGCTCACCACCAGGTAGGACAGCCAGCCTGCGTGGCCGTCGTTGAGGATGACGTGGGGCACACCCATGGGCAGGTACACAGTGTCACCTTCCTGCACATGGTGGGCATCGAAACCGGCAACAACGGTACCCTCACCCTCGAGGATGTAGTAAACCTGCTCCTTGTCATCGTGCTGATGGTAATCGGATGCGTGACCCTTGCCGACGGCCTGACGTGCCAGGTACCAGAACGCCAGCAGACAGGGTTGATCGGTCTCCGGCTCCTCCTTGGCCAGGCGCTCCAGCAACTGCCACGTCACGGCCTTGCCGTGTCGCCCCATCTCGGGTGTGGCGTCGCGCCAGTTGAGCACGCGGGGCTGGCTGCGGCGCTCGTTGCCGCGCTCGTTGCCGCGCTCGTTGCCATCTGAGACAGGGCAGGTAATGATGAGATACTGCATCCAATCCGGATTGTTTTCACCGATGAGCTGGTGGCTGACGCCCGGAGGGAAGTAGGCGACGGATCCCTCTCGCACGGGATGGCGCTCGCCTTCGATGAGGACCTCTGCCACGCCGGAGAGGATGTAGTAGTACTGCTCGGCCTGCTCGTGGGCGTGCAGGTTGGTGCTCTTGCCACCCTGCAGCGAATGACCGGCGAAACCACTGGCATGGGTCAGGCAGCTGAACAGCGAGGGGTCATCGGCCTTCTTCTGCTGGAGGATGGGCCAGACGACGGCATTGTCGTGGCCCAGATAGGATTCACTGTCCCGCCAGTTGCGGACCACGGCACGTGGGCTGTTCACGGATAGGCTCCTGTCAGGATGTGGATGGTGGCGTCTGCTCCTGCAGCTGCTGCTGGGATTGGCGCAGGTCCTGGGCCCATGCTTTGAGCGGGATGTCGTCATCCTGCGGACGCCAGTAGCGCGATACGGGCTGTACGTCCGGATCGTCGCCGTCATAGTTGCTCTGCCCCGTGCCCAGTTCACCGAGCAGCTGGCGCTGCACCGGGGAACAACGGGCCAGGACGTCGGGTTGCTGCTGGTGGAAGTCTGAAGGACGGATCCAGCGCGGATGATACCCGTAGTACAGGCAGCGGCGTGCCTGCGTGGACAGGTTCGGTCGCAGGGCGTGCAACAGCTGTGTGCGCCAGATCAGGGCCGTGCCCGGGCGTACGTTGACACTGACAATGTCTGCCGCATCGATAGGCCGCTGACCCTCTGCGTCCGTTGGTTGGGTCGACAGGTGGCTGCCACGGACCACACAGATCTCGCCGCTGTTCGGCGTGCTCAGGTCCGTGAGGTAGTAGCCCACCTTCATTTCCATGAACGGGATCAGCCCCGCCACCCTGGGCCAGCCCCACTGGGGGGCATCGGAATGCCAGGGGAAGAAGCTGCCCGGTGCACCGAGTTCGGCGGCGGCATCCGCCGGCGGCTGCGGCGGCCGAACATCGGCGTGGGATGTGCGCAACTGCACGTTGAAACCCATGAGGTCCACGATCAACGGCAGGATGCGCGGATGATCCACCAGGCGCAGAAACAGCGGATCGAGGGCGACGATGTTGCGCATCTGGAAAGCCTCGTCCCCCAGATCGCGGGCGCTTCTGTATCCGGCATAGCGCTCGTCCACGACATGCAGAAGCGCCGCCACTTCCGTCGGTGACAGGGCGTCCTCGAGCAGAAAGAAGCCGTCCTCATCGAAGGACCGACGCTGCTGGGCCGTCAGCGACAGCGGCGCCGGGGTGTCGTCCATAGGGCCGTAGGCCGTCGGTGCCGTCGTCATGGCGCGCCGATCGACTCGCCGATCGATCCCCCGACCGACTCATTTGCGAGCATACTGAGAAGGGCCGAGTCGTCGCCCTCCAGGGGCAGGATGACACGCCCTCGGCGGCGGGACGATTCATAGGTGGCAAAGATCAGTTCTGTGGCGCGCAAAGCGCGGTGGCTCGACAGTTCCGGTTCGTCGCCACTGGCCATGGCATCGACCAGATTGCGCACACTGGCAATGGTGTGATCCGCCACCGGTACTCCGACACTGCGCTCGGGCTCCGACCAGTTTCCCTGACGAAACAGGCGTAAGGGGTGTTCGGCGCTGCCGCCGGGTGTGATCTCGATGATGCCTTCCGATCCCACGAGCCGGTTCAGCAGGTTGCCGAAGCCGGCATCGCCGGTGACGAGCAGACCCTCGACCTCGTTGGCGAAACGGATCCAGGAGATGCCGCTGGTATCCAGACGAACGCCGAAGACCTCGTGGTGTTTCTCCACCGACAACTGGCCGAGGACCCACTGCGCCGGCGTCTCTTCGTTGTAGAAGAACATCATGTCGAACCAGTGTGTGCCCCAGTCGAACAGATTCGGACAGGAGGCCTCGATGCGATGCAGCTTGCCGATGGCACCATCACGCAGCAGCTGCCGTGCCGTCTGGAAGGTGTCACCGAAGCGACGCTGATGACAGAACGTGAGCAGCACGCCGCGGTCGACACAGGCCTCGTGCATGGCGCGCGCATCTCCCCAGGTCGGGGCCATCGGTTTTTCGGCGTGGATGGCACGTACCCCCGCGGCGGCGGCAGCCTCGATCATCTCGCGATGCAGGTGCGGCCACGTGCAGACGCTGACGATGTCGGGAGCTTCCACGCGCAACATCTCGTGGTAGTCGGCGTATGCTGCGGGGATGCTGAAGGATTCGGCGAAAGCGTTGCGGGCTTCTGTCGCCGGCTCGGCGCAGGCGACGAGACTCGTGCGCGGATCGGCAACATAGCCCTGTGCGTGGGCACGGCCGCGTCCGCCGCAGCCGATGACGGCAACCCGCAAGTTGGTGCTGACAGATGACATGGTGGCTCCCTTTCCCTGGGTTGGGAACAAGGAAAGCGCATGCCGCCTTCGACGCCAAGCCTCAGATGGCGGGGGGCGGCTCCCAATCCGGATTAACCACAGGGATCTTCGCCTCGACGGACTCCCGCCAACTTGCCAGACGCTCGTGCAGATCCCGCTCGATGTCGCCGTGTTCCGTGGCCAGATCGCGCGTCTCGCCGATATCGTCGTGCAGGTTGTAGAGTTCGCGCCGGCCATCCTCAAAAAACTCGATGAGCTTCCAGTCACCGGCACGGACGGATGACCCCGGCGTGCCGCCCTGATTGCCGTAGTGCGGATAGTGCCAGAAGATGGCATCTCGATCGATGGCACCGTCACCGCGCAGCAGGGGCAGGAGCGACTGGCCGTCCACATGCTGCTTCGGTCGCGGCGGCAGACCGGCGGCATCGAGCAGGGTCGGGTAGAAGTCCGGACTCGTGACCGGCACCGAGCAAGTGCTGCCGGCGGCGATCCGGCGCGGCCAGCGCACGATGAGCGGCTCGCGGGTACCACCTTCGTACATCCAGCCTTTGCCCTCGGCCAGAGGGGCATTACACGTGGGGGATCCCTCCGACGTGGCCAGACCGCCGTTGTCGGAAGTAAAGAGGACGATCGTGTCCTGGGCCTTGCCATTGCGTTCCAGCGCATCAAGGACGCGGCCGACGTTCTCGTCGAGGGAGTCGATCATGGCGGCGTACACCGGATCCGAGTGCAGCAGGCGACGGCGCACGCGCTGTCCCTTCTTGTGTTCACACGGGAAGTACTCACCCTCAAGGAAGGTCTCGAAACGATCCAGCCCCAGACGTTTCGCCTTGTCGGTATAACGGGCGATATCTTCGGCTTTGGCCTGAATCGGCGTGTGCACGGAGTAGTACCACAGATTCAGGAAAAAGGGTTGGGCACCGACATGGTCGATGAGATCGACGGCACAGTCCGTCAGGTAGTCGGTGAGATACGTGTCCTGCGCCACGTCGGCATCGATCAGGGGTTCGATCGACCAGGGGCTGAAGTAACCGCCCTGTCCGGGAGAGCCCATGTGGCAACCGCCGATGTTGACGTCGAAGCCATGATCCTGGGGCAGATGCCCCTCGCCGCCGAGATGCCACTTGCCCACGTGCCACGTGGCGTAGCCACCGTCATGCAGGGCGGACGCCAGGGACGTCTCCGTGCCCGGCAGATCGCGCCGGTAGGGCACGTCAATGACGCGCCCCCGTGGGGCCGGGCGGGCATCACCCCAGTGGATCCAATCGGTGATGCCCACCGTCGCCGGATACTTGCCGGTGAGCAGGCTTGCCCGTGTCGGGGAACAGACGGGGCAGGCGGCGTAGGCATCGGTGAAACGCATGCCATCGGCGCAGAGACTGTCGATGCGGGGCGTCTCGTAATACTCCGAGCCACAACAGGACAGATCCGTCCATCCCATATCATCGATCAGGATGAACAGGATATTCGGCTGCGTCGTACTCACCGTGACCTCCTGCGACCGTGGTCGATCAATGCCTGGATCCGCGCCAGCGTCGGCAGGGCTTCGCCGAAGTGGCCGACGGCGGTCACAGCGAGGGCCCCGGCGGCATTGGCGAAGGCACCGATGCGGGGTGGATCCCATCCCGCCAGATAACCGACGGTCATCGCTGCGGCATGGCAGTCGCCGGCGCCGGTGACTTCGACGACGTCGACCTCGTACCCGGGACAGTGAATGGGATGAGCATCCCCCTCGGCGAGCATGATACAGCCCTGCGCCGCCAGGGTCACGGCCACCAGTTTCGGCCCCCGGGCGCGCAACTCTCGCGCTGCATCCTGCGGATTCTGCTTGCCCGTGATGGCCGTAGCTTCCGCCAAAGTCGGCATGACGAGATCGGCGCAGGCCACGGCTTCTTCGAAGGCCGCCGCCGCCTCTGTGCCGCCCGGAATGGTGCGGATGTTGGGGTCGAAGGAGACAACAACGCCGACATCGCGGGCGGTAGCAATGGCATGCCGCGCCGTCTCCCGGGCGGAGGGGCTGATCTGCATGACGGTGCCCGGCACGTGCAGGGCGGCAGCGGCTGCCAGACGGCCGGCATCGATGTCCCCTGGCTCGAGGGTGGTGGCGGCAGAGGCATGCCGGTGGAACAACAGCTCTGTGTGCCCACCGGTGACGGCGTGAAAACAGAGGCCGATCTGTCGGCCCGGTACGCGGCGCACGCCGGATACATCCACCCCTTCCTGCGTCAGGGCGTCGACCATGAACTCACTGAAGCAGTCATCTCCCACACGCGTGATCAATGACGCCTCACGGCCACAGCGCACAGCAGCTGCGGCATACGTGGCGGGTCCTCCGCCGGCATACTGGCACCAGCTCGGGGCACCATCGGTGGCGGTCGCACCAGGAGCGGCAAGGAACTCCACGAGGGCTTCGCCCAGGGAAAGGATGGGACCGTCAGACATGCACGAGAATGTAGCCCCTGGCCCCGGATCGCCAAGAGGGCGGCACCCATGTGGTTGCCCGCAAGCGACTCCGGTGCTACCATGGCCGGCAAAGACAAAAGGAGCTTCGGTCATGAGCATGGATCAGGCGCAGTTCGCAGGACTGACAGTGAGCCGTTTCATCATTGGCGGCAATCCTTTCAGCACCGTGTCACACCAGGGCCCGGCGCGCGATCTGGAGATGCGCTCGTGGTATACAACGGCACGCATCAAGGCGACCCTGGCCGACGCCGAGGCCCATGGCGTGACGACCTTTCTCGGGCGGGCCGACAACCACGTCATCCGCATGTTGTGCGAGTACCGCGATGAAGGTGGCGGCATCCAGTGGATCGCCCAGACCACACCGGAATTGGCCAGTATCGAGCGCTCTGTGAGTCGCGCCCGCGGTGGCGGCGCCAATGCGATCTTCGTACACGGCGGCCAGACGGACCAGATGCTCGCCCAGGGGGATCTCGGCAAGCTGCCGGATATCATCCAGCGGATTCGTGATGCGGGCCTGCCGGCAGGCATTGCCGGACACAACCCGGACGTGCACCGCTGGGCGGAGGACCATCTCGATCTCGATTTCTACATGTGCTGCTACTACAACCCATCACGACGGGACGAGAAGGCAGAGCGGGATGCCGCCGCCCAGGAGGCCTATCGTGACGAGGATCGGCAGATCATGGTACAACTGATACAGCGCCTGCAGCGTCCGGCGATTCACTACAAGATCATGGCGGCGGGCCGCAACGACCCGGAAGA
The DNA here is from genome assembly GCA_937919035.1 of uncultured Gemmatimonadaceae bacterium. GTDB lineage: Bacteria > Latescibacterota > UBA2968 > UBA8231 > UBA8231 > UBA8231. The sequence goes on along the minus strand of CALFPI010000017.1, from coordinate 14,027 downwards.
AGCCTTTGCCTTTGCCGCCGCACACCTGCGCGCCAATGATGCTGTCTGCGTCGGTGTACATACCAGGGACAACCCCGACATGGTGGGCGAAAATGTTGCGCGGCTGCAGCGGTGTCTGGCCGAGGCGGCGAAAAAGGCAGCATGAAGAGAAGAGTCCTGCTCCTCGTCGCCATCGCTCTGACCCAGGCATGTTCACACACAAGGCTATCCACACCGCCGGTAGCGTCGGGCGCGCCACGCTGGAGCCATCAGGCTGGTGGGCAGATATGGTCGCCTCTGACCCTGGTCAACAATATCCTGTACTACGGTTGTGATGACGGCACGATTACGGCATTGGATGTGCGTTCGCAGCAGGTGCGCTGGCAGTACGAGACAGACGGTCGTGTCAGGTCCGCTGTCACAGTCGCTGCAGATGTAGTCTTCGCCGCCAGTGACGATGGCTTTGTCTATGCAATCGAACGGTCGTCGGGCGTCCTGCGTTGGGGTGTTGATGTCGCCCGCACGTCCCCCCCCGAGAGTCCTGCCTGCCCAAGGCCCACCGTATGACTACGACTACCTGCAATCATCGCCAGTGTATGCAGATGGCATGGTGTTCGTTGGCAGCCCCGATGGTCAGCTGTACGCCATCAATGCAGAGGCAGGCGCGGTACGCTGGCGCTTCCGCACGGCAGGAAAAGTGCGTTCCACCCCGGTTGTGCTGGACGGCACGGTCTACTTCGGCAGCTGGGATGGTCACGTTTATGCCATCGACGCGACAAGCGGGAAACAACGGTGGCGCTACGATACGGGCGGCATCGTGCAAGGCTCGCCGACGGTCTCTGCCGGCCTGCTCTACGTCGGCAGCCGGGCGGCGAGCCTGTTTGCCCTCGACATACACACGGGACGGCTCGTGTGGCAGCATCCCTTTGCGGATGGTTCGTGGGTGGAATCGTCACCAGTGGTTGAAGCAGGCGTGCTCTACGTCGGCACGTCCGATGCGCGGGAGCTGCTGGCACTGGCAGCCGACACCGGCAAGGTGCTGTGGCAATTTGATACGGGCGGCTGGTCCTGGTCGACACCCCGGTACAGGAAGGGCACCGTCTACATCGGCAGCATCAGTGCCTTCCCCTATTCCTTCGATGACATCGAGCTGAAGCGGGGGCTCTATGCCGTTGCTGCAGATACGGGTGCGGAGAAGTGGCGACTCGTGCCGGAAGCTGTGGACGGCTACATAACCGGGGGTTTTTTCTCGCGTGTGCAGGTGGCGGATGGCGTCGTCTACGCCGCAGCCATCGACGGTACGATCTACGCCATCCAGCAGTAGTGGCGATCTGCTGGTGGAGCGCATCGCCGGCTGATTGCCTCCTTGGACTTCACGAAGGAACGCCCATGTCCAGATCCATTGAGTCGATCATCGATGACTTTCTCGAGCAGGGGCCCTACGCAGTCGTGGGTGCTTCGAGGGACCGCGCCAAATACGGCAACAAAGTGCTGCGCGCCTATCAACAGCGACAGGTGAAAGTCTACGCCGTCAACCCCGCCGCCACGGAGATCGAAGGGCAGGCAGTGTATCCCGACCTGCGCTCACTTCCAGAGAGGCCACGGGGCATCTCGCTCATCACGCCGCCCCGTGTGACGGAGAGCGTCATCGCCGAGGCGATCGAATTGGGCGTGGCCTTTGCCTGGATGCAGCCGGGCGCCGAGAGCGCCGCGGCCATCGAACGGGCCGAAGCCGGCGGTATGGAAGTCATCGCCGATGGCAGCTGTTTCCTGGTTGTGTCCGGTTACCACGAGTAGCGTGCCGCAGCGCTTCAAACCACCAGAGCCTGGTAGACCAGGGCCTTGAATCGCCGGAACACGCGATCACTACCCCCGGGCCGATACTGATACATCAGCAGCCCCACCATCTCCTCCTGCGGATCGCACCAGAAGTAGACGTTTGATCCGCCCTCCCAGTAGAACTCCCCCGCAGAGCCATTGATCTGGTTGTGGGCCGGGTTGCGCAGTACCGCCACACCGTAGACAAACCCTGCCCGCTGCCGCGCATCGATCAATTCCTGCAAGTAATTGTCGACCCGCTGCAGTCGCTGGGGCGACAGTCCCACCTTTGCCGGAGCGACCATCGGCACATCAGCAGGTGACGCTGAAGGTGTCGTCAGCACGAGTATCAGGATCAGTGCCGCGGGAAGCAGTGTGGACGTGAGACCATTTCTCATGGCAAGGGCTCCTTCATGTCCGAGACGGGGATTGAGGTCGGAAGTATAGAAAACACCGCGAGGCTCCGTCGGCACCGATCCCGGTTCGCCGCTGATGCCGCCGAACTCCACGCACCGGCTCGGGCCGTAGTGTCGACCCTGAGTATGGCTATATTAGCCGCATGGATCTCGATACACTGACTCTGGCCTGGCGTGCGCGCCGCGCCCAACAGCTGCGCGATCGCCAGCATCAGGCTGACGTAGCGCGCGCTGCTGCTCGTCAGACGGCGCGGATGCTGCGCGAGGAGTTCGGCGCAGAGGAAGTCTGGCTCTTCGGGTCATTGATCGACGGACCACGACACGAGGACTTCGATGTAGATCTTGCAGTCAGCGGCATCGCCCCGGAGCGCTACTTCTCGGCGTTGGCGCGGGCCAGTGAACTTGTCGGTCGATCTGTTGACCTGATGCCGCTGGAAACCTGCGACGATCGGCGCAGGCGACGCGTGCTGGACACTGGCGAGCGCATCTGATGGCCGATGCGCGCCTGCGCCAGTTGGCCGAAGATCTGCGCTCGGATCGTGAAGATCTCGATCGAATCCTGCAGGAAGGCGCGCAATGCCTGCAGGACCTCTCCGAGCGCGAGCCGAATTATCTCGAGATCCGTGGCGCCGGCGATATCGTCCACGACTATTACAATGCGATCGAGCACTTCTTCGAACGCGTCGCCACGGAACTCAACGGCGGCCTGCCGGCAGGCGCTGATTCGCAAACGCAGTTGCTGCGCCGCATGGCTCGCGGCGTCGAGGGCATTCGGCCCGCCGTCATCAGTGACTCCCTTCGTGCAAGGCTGCACGAGTACCTGCGCTTCCGTCACTTGTTTCGGCACGGCTACGGTTTCGCCCTGGACTGGGCCCGCCTCGTGCCGCTGCTCGAGCAGATGCAGTCGATCACAGCTGATCTGTGTGCTCAGCTCGATGACTTCGTCGTGACAGTTGTATCGCTATCGGACCGATTGGACTGATTTATCCACGAAACATCAGAGAAGGAAGAAGAATGAGTCGTACATCTGTCCTGCTGGGCGTTGTTGCCGTGCTGGGCGCAGTCTCTGTGGAAGGGCAGTTCGCCGCCAACGACTGGTCACACTATCACGGTGATCCCACCAATTCACACTACTCCGAACTGAAGCAGATCACCAGGGAAAACGTTGCCCAACTCGAGGTCGCCTGGTCGTACAAGGCCAGCGACAATCCGTCGCGCCCCCGATCCGAGTTGCAGTGCAATCCCCTGGTCGTGAATGGCAGGCTGTATGGCACGACACCCGAGGGTTTCTTCTTTGCTGTAGATGCCGCCACTGGTGCACCCCTGTGGAAGACCGACGGCTACGCCGGCGCAGAGGAAGGTCGACGTTGGCCGGATCGGGTCCGCGGCCTGGCGCACTGGACCGACGGCCAACAGGCCCGCCTGCTGGTGGCCATGGGCCACACTCTGCAGGCACTCGACGCGGTCACGGGCGAGGCCATCAGCAGTTTCGGTGACAAGGGCGTCGTGGATCTGCGTGTGGGACTGGGGCAGGATATCGAGGACATGTTCTTCAGTGTGACGACGCCGGGCGTGGTCTATAAGGAGCTGTATATCGTTGGCGGCTTTGTGTCGGAGAACCGCGGCGCCGCCCCTGGAGACATCCGTGCCTACAGTGTGCTGACGGGCGATCTGGTGTGGACTTTCGAGACCATCCCCAGGACGGGGGCTTTCGGCGCCGACACCTGGCCCGAGAACGCCAGGGGGCAGATCGGCGGCGCCAATGTCTGGGCCGGCTTCAGTGTCGATGTCGAGCGCGGCATGGTCTTTGCCCCAACGGGCTCAGCTTCCTACGACTTTTACGGCGGCGATCGGCACGGCAAGAACCTGTTTGCCAACTGCATCATCGCTCTCAATGCCGACACGGGTGAGAGGATCTGGCACTTCCAGACGGTGCATCATGACATCTGGGACAAGGACCTGCCGTCGCCGCCCAACCTGGTGACGGTGCAGCACAAGGGCACGGCCGTCGACGCCGTCGCTCAGGTCACCAAGACCGGATTCGTCTTTGTCCTCGATCGGGAGACGGGGGTGCCCCTGTTCCCAGTGGCGGAAGTGCCCGTGCCGGTATCGACCCTGGCAGGGGAGCAGACCTGGCCCACACAACCGGTGCCCAGCAGGCCGCCGCCTTTCACCCGCACCCAGATGACGATGGACGACATTACTGACATCTCTGCGGAAGCGACGGCGCAGGTTGCGCTGATGATGGCCGGCCTGCGTGCGGACGGCACCTTCCCGGCCTTCACATCTCAGCCAACGATCCTGATGCCCGGCTTTGAAGGGGGCGCCGAATGGGGTGGCGCCGCCTACGACCCGAAGAGCGGCACGCTGTTCGTCAATGCCAATGAGATCGCCTACTCCCTGGGCATGATGAAGCTGGACAATTCGGCGGACATGACACCGTACAAGCGGGGCAGAAATGAGTTTGCCCAGCGATGCAGCAGTTGTCATGGCATGGATCGAAAAGGTGGCACCCATATGGGTTTCACACCCTCTCTGCTTGGTCTCGGCGAGCGGATCACCAAGAAGGGACTGGAGACCATCATCAGAGACGGTCGTGGCAGGATGCCTCCCAATCCCTGGATGTTCCGCCGTGGTCCCGAGCGCTTTGATGCCCTGGCCGAGTTCGTGCTCGATACGGAGAGAGACCCCAACGCCGCCGACATCGAGAACCCCGAAGAGTTCATCTACAGTCACACCAGCAAGACGGAGTTGCTGGATCAGGAAGGCTACCCGGCGATCAAACCGCCCTGGGGAACCCTGACTGCGATCAACTTGAATGAGGGCGCCATCAAGTGGCAGGTTCCTCTCGGCGAGTACCCGGAACTGACGGCAAGGGGCGTGCCACCCACAGGGACCAAGAACTTCGGTGGCCCCGTGGTAACATCGACGGGGTTGATTTTCATCGCCGCCTCGGCGGATGAGAGGATCCGCGCCTTCGACCAGGAGACCGGAGAGATTCTGTGGTCGGCCGCTCTGCCGGCGTCCGGTTTTGCCACCCCCAGTATCTACGCCGTTGCCGGTCGGCAGTATCTGGTAATTACCTGCGGTGGCGGCAAAGTGGAGCGGCCAAGTTCGTCCATGTATGTCGCTTTCGCTCTGCCTGAATGAGCGTTGCTCAGCGCCGCTCGGGCAGCGCCTCCGGATTGAGCACGTTCTGCGGTGTGCCGGCAAGCCAGGCCTGAAGATTCTCCACCGAATGTGCCAGGAAGGCGTTGATCGTGCTGGTCGTTGCGTAACCCAGATGGGGCGACAGCAACACGTTGTTGAGTTGCAGCAGCGGATGGTCCGCCGGTAGCGGCTCCATGTCGTAGACGTCCAGAGCGGCGCCGGCAATCGTGCCGTTGCGCAGAGCGTCAATCAGGGCCGATTCATCAACGATGGGTCCGCGAGCCGTGTTCACCAGAAACGCTGTCGGCTTCATCAGGGCCAGTTCACGCCGGGTGATCCAGCCACGGCTCATGTCGGTGAGGGGCACGTGGATGGAAAGTATGTCAGAGCAACGAAACAGCTCGTCCCAGGAGACGTAGGTAACCCCGTGGGTTGCAGCTCTCTCCGCGTCGAGTGTCGGTCCCCAGGCGATGACGTCCATGTCGAAGTGTCTGCCGTAACCGGCGACGGTGGTGCCCAGCCGGCCCAGGCCGAGAATGCCCAGGGTCTTGCCGCCGAGTCCCTCGGCGGGGCGTGTCTGCCAGTTGCCGGCCCGCATCTGCCGATCTTCCCAGGCCAGGTGCCTCGTTACACCCAGGATCAGACCCCAGCACAACTCGGCGGTACTGTCGCCACGACCACCCGTCGCCCCTGTGACACACACAACGATGCCAAGCCCGGTGGCCGCAGGCAGATCGACGTTGGACTGCCGCCGGCCGGTGCCCGCAATCAGCTGCAGGTTCGGCAGGCCTTGCAGGACCTGGGCCGGGAAACGCGTGCGTTCGCGGGTTGTCACAAGCGCCTGGTAGGGCTTGAGGCGTTCGATGATCGCCTGCGGTTCGATCAGCGTGTCGTGGTAGAAGTCGATCCGGACATCACCGAGGAGCGACCAGTCGGCGGCCTCTTCGGCGATGTGCAGATAGTCATCCAGAACCGCAATGGATATTCCCGCCAACTCTGTCCCGCGCTCGCTCATGCCTTGTAGTACTCCACCTTGTTGCCCGCCAGGTCGGCCACACGGCGCACCAGGGACTGGCGCATCTTCTCGTCCAGGGATGTGAAGGCGCGCGCCACCTGCAACGTCTGTTGCAGCTGGGCCACATCGTCGGGGCCGTAGATGAGGACGCTAATCGGCAGGGACCAGACGAAGGACAGCGCCTCGGACAGACTCACACGCCCCGGTATCACCTGATCGAAGAGGCGGCCATTGGCCAACGTCTTCATGGCCAGGGCGCCGACACCGCGTTCCACCAGGCGTGGCAGCACGCCGTTGACAAAGCTCTCGTAGCCCGGGTCGAGGACGTTGACCGGCATCTGGCACGACACGGGGACGTCCGTGCGTTCGAGCATGCGCTGCAACGCAGCGGGCCTCTTGTGACCGGTGAAGCCGATGTGGCGCACGTGGCCCGCTGCCTGCTGCCGCAGCATTTCCTCCAGCACCCCTGCTGTCAGCCGGTCGTCGACATCGGCTGCGTCATTGAGGGCGTGCACCTGCCACAGGTCGACAACGTCGGTCTTGAGCCGCTTGAGTGATCCCTCCAGATGTTGCCGTGCCGCCGTGGCGTCGCGCGCCGTTGTCTTGGTCATGAGGAAGACGTCATCCCGGTACTTCGGCGTCAGCAATTGACCGTAGAGTTCTTCGCTGTGCCCATCCTGATAACTCTCGGCGGTATCGAAGAACCGCACCCCGCCGGCGAGGGCGGTCTCGATCAACGCCTGCGCATCTGCCGGTGCCATCTGTCCCACATGCCAGCCACCGATCCCCAGCATGGTCACAGCAATGTTGGTGCGTCCCAGCAGGCGCTGTGGCAGCAGGTCCCCCAGTCGATCGTTGCCGCCTGTGTCAGCCGCCGCCAACAGGCCCTGGGGCCACATGAGTGCACCTGTTGCACCGGCCAGGGTTTTCAGCGCCTGGCGCCGCTCCATACGTCCCGGGTTGTTTTGCATGTGCTCGTGGTCTCTTTGCAGGGGTGAATGGTCACATGTGCTGAACATACCGGGGAGCGGGAGATGCGTCGAGAATAGCTGTTTGTCAGCATTGCTCACCCAGCCGGTCTTACCTGATATTGCTGCACACTAGAGCGCCAAGCCCATCCCCCGACGAGGCCATCGTGGACAAGCCGTCCTTTGACAGGTACTACCGCTACGACGAACTGACCGAAGTGCTGCGCACCTTCGTGCGCGAGTTTCCCGCACTGGCACAGCTGGAATCCATCGGTACCAGCCACGAGGGCCGCGATATCTGGGCGCTCACAGTAACCAGCGCGGCAACGGGTCCCGCCCTGGATAAGCCGGGATTCTACGTGGACGGCAACATCCATGGCAGTGAAGTGACGGCGTCGATGACGGCCCTCTATTTCGCCTGGAAGCTGTTGTCCGGTCACGGCGCGGACGCCGACATCACCCGTCTCGTTGATGAAAACAGCTGTTACATCATCCCCACCGTCAGCCCCGATGGTGTGGAGCAGGTGTTGTCCGGCGCCGGCTGGGTGCGCAGTGGTACGCGCATGTACCCATTCGAGGAAGAGCGTGATGGCCTGCAGCCGCAGGATGTCGACGCCGATGGCCAGATCCTGTCGATGCGGATCAAGGATGCCGGTGGCGGCTGGAAGATTTCGGCAAAGGACTCGCGACTGCTGGTGCCGCGACGTTTCAACGACAATTCCGGTACCTACTACCGGGTCTACACGGAAGGGCTGATCCAGAACTACGATGGTGTCGAGGTGGCGGACGCACCGCCTCGTCAGGGGCTGGATTTCAATCGCAACTTTCCCGCCAACTGGCAGCCCCAGGTCAAGCAGGGCGGCGCCGGCGAGTATCCCTTCTCCGAGCCGGAGACGCGGGCCCTGGCGCAGTTCATCACAGCACACCCGAACATCTGTGGCCTGCACTCGTTGCACACGGGCATGGAGTCCATCATCCGGCCACCGGCAACACAGACGGACAAGGAGATGTCTCAGGCAGACCTGCTGCGGGTGCTGGAGATCACCCACATGGGTGAGCTGGCAACGGGCTACACCTCGTTCTCGTATCGCAAGCTCAACGACGACATCTACGTTGCCCATGGCGACTTTGCCACGTGGACCTTTGAGCAACTCGGACTCATCGTTTTCTGTGACGAGCTCTGGGACGTTCGTGCGCGAGGCGGCAAAGACTATGTCGAGCTGGACAAAATGAGGAAGGAGCAGGATCTCGATGGACTCGAGGAGGTCGAGGTCGCCATCCTGCAATGGAACGACACCCAGCTGCAGGGCGAGGGCTTTGTCGACTGGCATGCCTTCGATCATCCGCAACTGGGCCCCGTCGAGATTGGCGGTTGGAAGCGGCTGTACCGCAACAACGCGCCGCCGCAGATGCTGCAAGAGACCTGCGAGAAGATGTCGCTGTTTCTGCTCGCCCACGCTGGCGCGGCGCCAAGGCTGCGCGCCGAATTCCATGAGGTCAAAGAACTGGGCGATCGCACCTGGCGTATCGCCGTCGCTGTGCGCAACGATGGCTACCTGCCGACAAATGTCACGGAACAGGCGGTGAAGATGCAGACAGCACGGCCCGTGGAGGCGCGGATTGACCTGGCGCCCGGGGACGAACTGCTCGTGGGCAACGTCCGTGAAGAGATCGGCCATCTGGCGGGCTATGGTGGGCGACGGAAAGTGGAGTGGATCGTTCGTTTTGCCGGCGAACGGCGCGGACAGATCGAAATCGCCGGGCAGCGGGCGGGGAGAGTGCGCCTCCAGCTGCAGGGGGCCGGCTCGTAACAGGCCTCACACAATCATCTTCGGCGCCAGACACGGGAGTTGTGTTCATTGTCCGGTAGCGGTACATCCTCCCTCGCCGACAGGATTGGTCCCATGAATACAACCCCGGTCCCTGCGCCTTTCGGATCACACTGGGCAGACGGTCTCACCCGCCACTGTCACATCGACTCTCATTTTGGCTCCTTCCGCCACGTGTACCGTCAATTCGACGCCGATGCCGTCGCTGACAGGATCGCTGCTGCCGGCTTTCAGACGGCGACATTCTTCGCCAAGTGCTGGGCGGGGTACTCCTACTACCCAACGGAGATTGGCACACCACATCCAGGCCTGGCTTGCGATTTCACCGGCGGGCTTGCCGGGGCGCTGCAGGAGCGGGGACTGCGCCGGCTGGTCTATTTCAATCTCGGCCAGGAGCGCCGCCTGCACCGTCAGCATCCGGAGTGGATCGTCAACCGCGACTCGTCCGTAGCCGTACCCGACGCGGAGGGTCTGGACGTAGCCTCTATGTGCCAGCGCTCGCCCTACCTGGATGAATCCGGCATTCCACAGATGCTGGAGATCATCGAGCGGTATGACGTGGATGGATTCTTCATCGATATCTTCATGCATCAGACGCTTGCGGGGATCTGCTACTGTCCCTGCTGCGCCGCCGGCTTCCGCCAGGACACCGGCCTGGAGTTGCCGCGGCAGGACAGTGACGCTTCCGCCTTCGCCTATCGCCGCTGGGCCAATGCGACGCTCGCGGCGATCGTCGAACGCACCCATCGGGCCCTGGCAGCACGCAAACCAGGTGTGCTGTTGCTGATCAACTGGGGCTACATGGCGCGCTTCCCGGTGACACCGCCCGCTTATATCCGCCAGCTCACCTGGGATACACCCGTGCCGAAGGTGGGGAATTTCGCCTGGAACTTTTCCTTCGAATCACGCTACCTGGCGTCGTTGCAGGATGTGACCTGGAGCGTGATGAATACGCGCGGCAATACCTGGATGGAGTATTCGCTGCGCGACCCCGAAGCTCTGCTGCAGGAGTGTGCGACAACCGTGGCCGCCGGGGGGGGTACGTATCTGGCCGATGTGGGCCATCCTTCGGGGCAACTGGATCCGGTCGTCTATGACCTGTTTGCCAGGGTCAATCGTCGCAGCGTTGAGCTCGAGCCCTGGACCCGCAAGGTCGAGCCCGTCCACGATGTGCTCGTGCTGCATTCGGCTGATTCCGTGTGGTCGAAGACGCCCTGCCAGCCATGTCCCGGGTGGACGCCGGCGCCCGGTTACTACTCTGTATGTGGCGCCCACAAGGCGCTGACGGAAGCACATGTGCAGACCGTGATCTGCAACAGCGATCGACTGCCCGATCTGCTCGGTGAAGCGCGGGCCCTGGTGTTGCCCGATCAGCGCATTCTCTCCGACGTCGAGGCCGACGCCATCCGTCGCTTCGTCGCCGATGGTGGCGGTTTGCTGGCCTTTGCCGGCAGCGGCATCCGCGACACGGACAACAATCTTCTGGATGATTTTTCCCTGGCCGATGTCTTCGGGGTGCGTTGTGTTGGTACTACCCCGTACGCCACAACCTATCTGCGCATCCCCGCCGCCGCCGCAATTGCCGGCGTTCCAGCCATGGATGTCCAGGTCGTGGGGCCGTCGGTTCGCGTGGCAACGTCAGGGGCGCAGGTGCTCTACGAATTCGTGCCGCCCTACGAGGACCTGCCTGGCGTGGCCCCCTATGATGACATGCCCGCCGGCACACCACCGCCAGCTCTGCAGGCCGATGGTCCCGGCGTCACCGTGCACCGCTACGGCAAGGGCACCGTCGTCTACTGCGCCGTCGACCTGTGCGCGGCCCTGTTCACCGAAGCCAATCCAATGCTGCGCCGGCTCATCATCTCGCTGCTGGATCGGGTGCATCCGGTGCAACAGCGGTCCATCATCGTTGACAATGCACCGATCAACGTAGAGGTCTTCTACAACCGTCGCGGCAAGGAACAGTTCGTGCATCTCGTCAACTATGCGGGCGACAAACGGGAACGCGGCACGCCGCAGACACAGGACTTGCGTCCTCATGGGGACATCGGCATCTCGCTGGCTCTCGGGGCACCGGCAAAGGTGAGTGAAGTCCCTGGTGATACACCGGTGGCAGCGGAGTACGTCGATGGGCGGCTGCATTTTCGCGCCGGCGTTACCGGCGCTCATACCGTCTACCGCGTGGAGTCCTGAGCTGCACGTGACTGCGTCAGCACCAGCGCCTGCTCGCGGGAATCGGCTCCGGCTGATATGACCACGCGCGCGCCCTCTGGGAATTGCCACGAGCCCCCGTCGCCACACCAGTTGTGCATCTGTGCGGTGTGGTCTGCGAAGACACCGTAGGCGGCGGCGCTCTCCTGCGGAGGCTGCACCACGTTCAGCAACCGCAAGTCCGGGATCTCCCGCCATGCCTGCCAGTGATGCCGGGCATTGGCGCAGCAATGCATGCCGATGCCGCCGTAGCGAGCCGACAGCAGGGCCAGCTCGGGCAGGAAGAGATCGCGGAACATGTCGGGGTTCACGGCGCCGATCTCGTCCTCCGACAAGGTGATACCGACGGGCATGTAGTAGTCGGGGTAGTGGGCGACGAAGTCCCGTCCGTAGCGGGCGAACCACTCGTCCAGAAAACCGGTCAGCACTTGTCGCACGCTGGCGGCCAGTTCCTTGACGGCCTCCGGTGACTCGATCATGGCGATGTAGAACGTATTCTTGTCCCAGATCAGTGCAGCAATATCCATCGGGCTCTGAATGTCCGGCAACCGCATCACCGCCTCGGGACCGGCGCGCCGCCGCAATTCGTCGGCGATATCAAAGAGCCTGGCGAGGGGCTCGCAGGCAATGTCCGGTACCGTGAGGCCCGCTATCTCGTCGGCATGGTGGATCAGCGGCAGGGCGAAGGGATTGGTCTCTGCCGGCCGGTGGACATCGCAGCCGAAGGCGGCGGCAAAGATCTCGGTGCCCGTGTACGGGTGCAGGTGGGGCACGGCATCATCGTCGAGCCAGGCAACGTTGGCCAACTGCTGCTGATACTGCAGCCAGGCCCATTCGATACGCTCACCAACATTGCCGGGATGCGGCAGGGGGCGCGGCGGCAGTCCGTGGTCGAGGCGCACCAGCAGCATGTGCCGCGGCGGTGCGGTCCTATCCAGGAACCGGGTCCAGCGTGCCTTCCGCGCCTCGATCCGTCGGGCAGTATTCACCTCAGGTTCTCCTATTCCGGGAAGTGCTGCCAAAACCGAGCCTGGCCGCGGGCACTCACGTAGCTGCCCAGTTCCTGGCGACTGCACCCGTCGGCGAGCAGCCTCGCCGCTTGCTCGCCGGCGGCTTTGAAGGCCATCACTTTGCGGTGCCCCTCTTCCGTGGAAAGGCTCCCCTCGATGATGGTGAAGACAGAACTGGCGCCGTCGGCGGCGGCCTGGAACAGGAAGTCACGCACCAGTTCCTCATCCAGATCCCGGTAGTGGAAGCTGCCCAGACGCCAGCCGAAGGGGACCTGGATCTCATCACGGAGTATGGGCGGGTTGAGTTTGTGCGAGATGGAGGGATCAAAGAAGCTCAGGCCCACTTCCTGCAGGAAGCGCAACTGCTCGCGGCGCAGATCCTCCACATGCGCCCGTCGCACGCCCGTGGTGATGCCCGTGTAGTACTGCTCCCAGTAGGGCAGGGCATACTCGCTGAACATGTGCGCCGGGATAAAACTGGCAATATCGTCGACCATGCCGGCGCCGTGCGGATCGGGGAACACGCCGCCGTCCAGTGCTGCCCGGAAGCGGAAGACATCGATGATGCTGGCGGTGGTCAGGCGCAGAAACTCCTTCACTTTTTCCGGCTCATCGAACAGATCGGTCAGAAACCCCTCACCGCGCAGTTCCCACGCCGTGGTGATGGGTCCTTCCACGCCAAAGCTGAACCCCACTCTTTCGTCGGGGAAGGCAGCTTTCATCTGCTCCCAGAAATCCAGGTAGAAGGGCGTATCGCCGGCTGTGGCGAAATCGACCGGTTCCTTCAGTGTGGCGATCGCTGTGTCCAGCGAGTCAAAGGGATGGGTGTGGCCCACCTCGCCACCGTCGACAAAGAGCAGTTCAGCACCGAGGCAGTTGGCGTGCATGTAGCTGATGGGAGGGGTTGCCGGCGCCAGAGGCGGCAGCCAGTCGCCGAACATCTCGTACATCCTGGCGCGGCCGCTGCGGTAGACCTCGATACAGGCATCGGGCCGCGTGTAGAAATCTTTCACCGGGACACCGGACAGTTCGATGCAGGCGTTGTAGCAGCCGCTGATCTGCCAGCGAAAGCCGGCCTGCTGGCGCGCGCTGTCGTAATCGGGTCTGATGTAGCTCAACTCGTCCTCCCGGTCTGGGCCGTCAAGGAACGATTGTCGTATCCTCCGCTGCCGGTCAAATCAGGTGCGGTTGATGAGCGACCAGATATTGAGAATCGTGGCGACGTAGAGGTCGGGCCCTTTGCGACCATCGGCGGCGACCCATTCCACTACGCCGTTGGTCCGATAGGCTGCTATCAGTTCGTGCAGTGTCCGTTGTGCCAGCGCCGGATCGACGGTCTGCAGCGCCTCGATGAGCCAGCCGGAGGCCGTCCCCCAGTAGCCCCCGTTCTGGTAGGTGTCGGCGGCAACGGGTTGGAACAATCGATCCCACACCTGCGGCGTCGGCAGATGACGGACCTGCCCGGCGTACATGAAGGTGTCGTACTGCTCCGCCAGGTAGTGCGCCACACGTTGCTGGCGTGTGGCAGCGCCGATGTCGTGCGCCACGAGGAAGGCGTTGCCCCAGATGTCGATCTGCCGGCAGATCTCGGAGGCGGCGAGATAGACCCCCAGGGTTTCGTCCCAGAGCAA
>CALFPI010000016.1 GCA_937919035.1 uncultured Gemmatimonadaceae bacterium | reverse complement strand
CGCGGCGGGGCCCATCGATCTGGTTTCCTGGGACCTTACCTGGTCCGGTGCCAAGCAGCAGGCCAAGATCACCTGCAATCATCCATTCCAGGGGCCGGAACGATTCAGCGCCTTCCTTGGACCGTTGCCGCAGAATGCGCGGCGCGATGTTGGTGGCGGCAAGCCGTACCTGCAGTCGGTGGATCGGCTGTTCGGTGCGTCTCCCTTCGAACGCATTGCGCAGCATGAGGGTGCGGTGCTGGTGACGTACCGCATACCGGAGGATGACGAAGCACCCTATGCCAACATGTTTCTGCCCATGTCGATCGACTGGATCGAGCAGGATGGCTGGCTGCTGGGCGACATGGGCGACTTCTACGTGGGCATCCGTCCCCTGACCACATACCACTGGTGGCGGATTCGCGAGTCCCGCAACGACGCTATCATGGTCAGCGATGGGGATCTCATCGATGGCTGGTTGTTGCGCATCGACGGGCCCACACCGGGGATCGCCCTGGAAGCTGTGGAGGCGACGGCGGTGGCATCCTTCGAGCAGTTCTGCGCGCAGCGCACCGTGGCGGGACTGGATCTGCAGGATTGGTCTGCCGAAGGCAGGGTGGCGCTGACGACGCTCGCCGGCGACTGCCTGGAGCTGGAGTTCAACGGGCCGCATCGACTCAATGGCGAGGTGATCGACTACGACAGCTGGCCGTTATATGGTGCACCCGAGGCAGCAGCAGAACTCCATACGGGTCGTATGCGTTTTGGCAGTGGCGCCGACATCGTCGACGTCGACTTCGGCCTCGATCCCGCACAACCGCTGCTGCCCATGCGCGTCATCGGCTGACAGGAGAACCAGATGCATGACATCCAGTTCGGCTTTTGTGTACCGATCTTCGCCATGCCCGGCGGTGGTCTGTTCCGCACACCTGCATACGAGCGCCTCGACGCCAGGACCACCTTCGACCTGGCTGTCACCGCTGATCGGTTGGGGTACGATTCCCTGTGGGTCGCCGATCACCTGTTCCTCGGGCACGACGACGCCATTCTTGAAGGATGGACGACGCTGGCGGCGCTGGCAGGGGCGACACAGCGGGCGAAGCTGGGCATGATTCACATGGCCCATTTCCTGCGGCATGCGTCGATGACGGCGAAGATGACGGCGACGTTGGACCAGTTGTCCGGCGGGCGGCTGATTCATTTCGTCGACGGTGGCAATCGTGCCGAGGAGTTCACCGCCTACGGGCTGCCCTGGGCCGAGCCCGTGGAAGCACGCATCGAGCAACTGGTGGAAGAGTTGGAGTTGACGCTGGCCCTGTGGACGGCGCCGGGACCGGTGGACTATCACGGCCGCTTCCATCAACTGCACGGCGCCCGGTGCATGCCGCGTCCGGTGCAACAGCCCCATCCACCCATCTGGCTCGGTGAGCCGAATCCGGCCATGCTCGACGCCGTCGCACGGTATGCACAGGGCTGGAACAGCGTGCCGGTGCCGGTCGCCGACCTGCGTGTTCGGCTGCAGGCGTTGCAGGCCGCCTGCGACAAGGTGGGACGTCGGTACGACGAGATCGAGAAAAGCCTGGAGGTGCAGATCCTGATCGCCCCCGACCTGGATGGCGTGCGCGCCAGGCTGCGTACCATGCTGGCACTGAACCCGCCGGCGACGACGGACCCGCAGATGACGGCCTTTCTGTCAGGCGCCACCGATACGCCCCCCGAAGCGCTGGCGCGGATGACACTGATCGGCGACGCGGCCCAGGTGACCGAGCAACTGCAGGGTTACATCGACATCGGTGTATCCCACTTCATGCTGTGGTTTCTCGATGCCCCGAGCGCAGCGGGCCTGCGCCAGTTTATCGATGAGGTTGCGCCACGCTGGCGTTGAGACGGCCGCCGAAGTCCCGTCTCGTCGCAGGTCAGCTCATGGCTGGGGCCGACCGCCGTAGCGCGCGTTTGGTGCCTCAAGAATCTCCCGTTGCCGCTGACTGAGTCCGTCGTACTTGCCGGCATCGAAGTAGCCCGCGGCCCACGACACAGCATGGGGACTGAATTTGAAAAAGATGGTGCGGCGTTCGCCGGCGCCGGTCCACGGCAAGGCGCCATGGGTGAGGGCTTCGGTAAAGATGACGGCCGTGCCAGCCGGACCGGTTACGCGACGAATGATGGGCTGCAGGCCCTCATCCATGTTTCGCCATTCCCCCGGGAAACCGAAGTTGCTCTTGTGTGATCCGGGAACACAACCGGTACCACCATCCTCGGCGCCGACGTCGGTGAGGCTGTAGGCGACGACGGTAAGGCCGTTGTGCATCCGGCCATTCTCGTAGCGGTAGTATTGTGACGGATCAAAGCCATGGCCGCCACCATGCAGCGTGGCGCCGATCGGGCTGGTGCCGGAGCGGATGACGTCGAGGTAGACGTGATCGAGACGGAACCTGGCACCGACGATGAGTTCCAGATATGGTGTGATGGGGCCATTGTCGATGAGCTCGCGGAAGGGCGCGCCCCAATCGAGCAGGCCGCCGAAGCGGTGGTTCTGCATGTCAGCGTCACAGTCGCTGGTAATGTGCTCGTCGAGGATCGAATTCAGTGTGACAAGCTGTTCCGGCGTCAGGGCGTCCGGTATGGCGAGGTAGCCCTGCAGGTCGAAGAGGTACCTCTCGTTGTCAGTCATTCATAACCCCTTGGTTCTACGGGTGCGTACTGAGGTGATTCTGCGAGAAGGGTGAATAGTGCTGCCAGAAGATCGTGGCCTCAACCAACGACCCCGGAAACGACTCGACACAGAACCCCAGACAGCGCAGGCGGCGAAGTAGCCGGCGAAGTGATGGCCTGTCAAATGTCGCCACCAGAGCATTCGCGACGGCGGGGCCATACTTGCTCCCGGGCAGCAGATATCGCAGAATCCTGCGTCGACGATTGCATGCGCCATGTCGCCGAGCAGCTGGACGCCGCCGGAACAACGTGAGCCCTAGCTGGAGATGGGCATCACGGTATTTCAGCAGGCGCCCGCGGTCAGATCGTCATCGGGCCGCGCTGCCCTCTCATCCCGCAGGAGTCTGCCATGGCTGCATCCGCAACACTCACGGTAAACGGTCAGGTCCGAAGCGTGTCGGATCCCGAGGGCAAATCTCTGCTCTCGGCCCTGCGCGACGACCTCGGTCTCGTGGGCACCCACTATGGCTGTGGCGAGGGTCAGTGCGGTGCGTGCACGGTGCTCGTCGATGGCAAGCCCGTCCGTTCCTGCCTGTTGGAGGTCGGTCAGGTTGAGGGCAAGTCCATCACCAGCGTCGAGGGGCTGGCGACAAATGACGGTCTGCATCCGCTGCAGGCGGCTTTTCTTGAGGAGGATGCTCTGCAGTGCGGCTACTGTACGTCGGGCATGATCATGTCCGGCGTCGCCCTCCTGGCTCGGCATGCTTCTCCGACAAGGGCGCAGATCGTGCACGCAATGGAAGGCAACATCTGCCGTTGCGGGACGTACACGCGGATCATCGCCGCAGTCGAACGAGCAGCCACCATCGGGCGGGAGCGGTCCAATGGCTGAGCCCCATGAAGTGATCGCCGATACCATTGAAGTGGAACGCTACGAGCTCCTGCAGGCGCCACTCTACCGGTTTGACCAGAGTCGCCGCAGCTTTCTCAAGCTCATGGGCGCCGGCATGGCGATCCTGCTCGTGGCGCAGGATGTGCTGGCGCAGGAGTCCGGATCAGGGGGCCCACCCACAAGCATCGATACGGACCGCATCGGGGCCTGGCTGCATATCGGGCCAGAGGGTGCCGTCACCGTTTGCACGGGCAAGGTGGAAGTCGGCCAGAACATCCGTACCTCCCTGGCGCAGGCCGTAGCCGACGAACTCCACCTGGCTCTCGACGGCATTGCCATGATCATGGGCGACACCGATCTGGTGCCCTTCGATCGCGGCACCTTCGGCAGTCTCAGCACGCCTGCCATGGCCCCTCAGCTGCGCCGCGCCGGGGCGGCAGCGCGTGAGTGGCTCCTCGATCTTGGCGCCGAATCCCTGGCTGTCGAGCGGACCGCGCTGCAGACCATCGACGGACGTGTTGTGCACGCCCGCAGCGGCAGGTCCCTCGGGTATGGCGAACTCACCGAGGGCCGGCAACTGAGCCGAACCATCGACGCCAGTACCGTCCTCACCGCCACCGGGCAGTGGACGGTTGCGGGCCGCTCCGCACCCAAGGTCAACGGTCGAGACTTTGTCACGGGCACACACCGCTACCCGTCCGACATCACCCGCCCGGGCCTGCTCGTTGGCAGGGTGCTGCGGCCCCCATCCTTCGGCGCCGAACTCATCACCCTCGATGACGGGCAAGCCCGCGGACTGCCCGGCGTGGCTGTCGTGCGCGACGGCAACTTCGTCGGTGTCACTGCCCCTTCCGAGCCCATGGCAGATCGGGCGCTGGCGGCGTTGTCGGCCGAATGGCGCCAACAGGCCAGCCCGGTTTCAGCGGCTACCTTGTTCGAACACCTGCGGGCGACAGCCGTCTCCGACCACCTGTACGCCGACGAGGGCGACGTCGACACCGCCCTGGCAAGTGCCACGCACGTGCACGCCCAGACGTATAACATCGATTTCATCGCCCACACACCGCTCGAGCCGCGCGCAGCCGTCGCCGAATGGTCGGCTGGCGCAGTCACGGTCTGGACGGGAACACAGCGTCCCTTCGGTGTACGTGCGGAGCTCTCCCGGGCCTTCGACCTGCCGGAAGAACAGGTCCGCGTGATCATGCCCGACGCCGGGTCCGGTTACGGTGGCAAACACACCGGCGAGGCCGCCATCGAAGCGGCGCGCCTGGCGCAGGCTACGGGCCATCCCGTGCGTGTCGTCTGGACCCGCGCGGAGGAGTTTACCTGGGCGTACTTCCGGCCAGGTGGCGTCATCGATATCCGTAGTGGCACCGATGCCGGCGGCAGTCTGGTCGCCTGGGAACACCGCAACATCAACTCCGGCGGCTCGGGCATTCGTATGGGCTACAACGTGCCGAACCAGCGCATCGAATTCCTTCGCGCTGATTCGCCGTTGCGACAGGGCTCGTATCGGGGTCTTGCGTCGGTGGCCAACATCTTCGCCCGCGAAACTCACATGGATGAACTCGCTCACCTGCGTGGCGAAGATCCCCTCGCCTTTCGCCTGCGCCACCTGGCCGACGACCGCATGGCAGCTGTCTTCGCGGCCGCCGCAGAACGTCTGGGGTGGGCGTCGCGTCACAAGATCGCCGGTCGTGGTTTTGGCATCGCCGGCGGCACGGAAAAGGGCGGTTACGTCGCTACATGTGCGGAAGTGGAAGTCGATGGTACGACCGGCAAAGTGCGTGTCGTGCGCGCCGTGGCTGCCTTCGAGTGTGGCGCCATCGTCAACCCGCTGCAGTTACGCAACCAGATTGAAGGCAGCATGGTCCAGGGACTCGGCGGAGCGCTGTTCGAGCGCATCGGCTTCGCGCAGGGACGCATCGACACAGCCTCTTTCGCGCGTTATCGGGTGCCTCGATTCAGCGACGTCCCCGAGCTCGACGTGGTCCTCGTCGACCGTCCGGACCTGCCCTCTGCCGGCGCTGGTGAGACGCCGATCTGCGGCATCGCCCCCGCCATTGGCAATGCCATCTTCGACGCGACGGGGATCCGCCTGCGGTCGCTGCCGCTCGCCCCGCGAGGTCTGAAGGTGTGAGCGCGTGGACGTGCCTCAAAGCGGTGAGCAGGACTGGCAGGAGATCTACCGTGGCTGGGACCGCGACCGCTGGCTGGAATTCGTGCTGGTGCTGGCAGCGCTGGGTATCGACCACTGGCTGACCGAGGAGCAGGAGAGCTTCTGCCTGCTGGTGCCGGTGTCAGAAGAACAACGGGCGCGGCGGGAATTGGCCGAGTACCAGGCCGAGGACGAAGAGCTACCGCCGGCAGCAGCGGACTTTCCGGAACCTGGCTCCGGGTCGGGTTTTCTGCCCGGCTACGGGTGCGTGCTGCTGAGCTTCCACAACCTGGACCGGTTCCGGGTCTTCGGCTTCGACTGGCTCGAGGCCGGCAAGGCGCAGGCGCGACTCATCGGCCAGGGCCAGCTCTGGCGGACGGTGACGGCCCTCACCCTGCACGCGGACGGCTCGCATCTGCTGAACAACCTGGTCTTCGGTTCGGTCTTCGGTGTCCTGCTTGCCCAGGAGATCGGCGTGGGTTGGGCCGGGTTGGGCCTGGTATTGAGCGGAGCTCTGGGGAACGGTCTCAACGCCTGGATCCACACGCCCGCGCACGCGTCGATCGGCGCCTCGACAAGCGTCTTTGGTGCCGTTGGCATGCTCATGGGACTTCAGTGGCGCCGACCGCTTGGGTCGCGCCGGAGCCGCTTGCGGCGCTGGGCACCGCCGGTGATCGGAGCGGTGTTCCTGGGTCTGCTGGGCACAGCGGGAGAGCGCACGGATGTCATGGCGCATCTGACGGGCGTAACCGTCGGGATGGCCATGGGATGGATGGTTGGCAGTGTGAGGTTCCGCTGGCGCCTGGCTGTTGGCGGCCAAGCGGTGCCGGGCGGGACAGCGCTGCTGATCCTGGCGGCAGCCTGGTGGCTGGCGTTGGGGCATGAGTGACCCTTACCCGGGCCTCGTGTTCCCCTCCGGGCACGAAGTTTCTGCCCACTGGGAAAGCAATCACCGCGCGCGTGTCATTGCACGCACCTCCGGGTGCCCTGGAAACAGCTGGCGCACGTTCGTCGGACGTCAACGGCAGATTATACTCCAGTGAGTCGAGAGCGTGGCCGACAGACCGAAGTCTCACCCACCTGCCGAGGACGACATGCACGGGGGCATTGCCTACCTGCGGGAAGAGATCCAGGACCTGCGCCTGGGGGGCCGTGCCATGCACGACCGTATGGACCGATTGGCGCAGGCCTCGACGGCCCGCATTGATGCTGTGAATGAGAGCCTGACGAAGCGTATCGATTCGCGTTGCTGCTGACGGCTATGATTGCTCTTACGGCTATGACGATCGGCGCAATCTTTACGGTCCTGTAGATGTAGCTGCCGTCTCGGTAGGCCTTTTCGTGAGGTGATCGTGTTGGCGCCCGAGTTCACATCTGCTGCCGCGTCATCGCAGCGGCACCCCTGCCTTCTGCCCGGTCCTGCCCTGCCAAGGCACCAGCGGCGTGACGATCAACGGCTCCAGCGAGCCATGCTTGCGCTCGCGCACGATGGCCATGGACGTCACCGCCACCGGCGTCAGCGTCAGGATCACAACCATCAGGCGGGGAGGATGTTGTTGGCGCTGCGCAGCCCGGGGTTGTATCGTGGATGCCCGCGCACATCGACAGGGACAGACGCAACGTCGCTGCCTGGATCTCGGTGATGCGCAGATCCCGGTGTCCGATGCGCGCGTGGCTTTCCGTTGACGGGAGGTCGAGATACCAGCGGCAACCCATGAAATCCGGTGCCCTTTAGGTGCTGCGTACATTCATCGGCAACCATGCCGGTGGTAAAGTCTTCACTGCCTCCCCTCAAGGTTGAGCCCATGTTCTCACCCGGGTTGTCGCGCCGACAGGCCCTTCGGTCCCTCGGCGCCGGCGCGGCCCTGCTTGCCGCGTCCCCCCTGCTGTCCTGTGCCCCACCGCCGACTCGTCGCTCCCAGCCCAATGTCATCTTCATTCTTGCTGATGATTTGGGCTACGGTGATCTGGGATGTTATGGTGGCGTCGACGTGCGCACACCCAACATCGACGCTCTGGCCGAATCGGGCACGCGCTTGTCGCAGTTCTATGTGACGGCACCGGTGTGTACACCGTCGCGCATGTCCTTCCTCACGGGACGGCACTACAACTACGGTACCCAATCCAATCTGGGCATGAGGGCGTCAGAGGTCACTCTCGCCGAGATGTTCGGTGCCGCCGGATACCGGACGGCCCTGTTCGGCAAGTGGCACATGGGGATCCCTGAGGAGTTCAGCCCGAACAATCAGGGGTTCGACGAATTCCTGGGATACAAGAATGGTGCCATGGACAGCTACTCCCACTACTACTACTGGGGCGGCATTCATCGCCATGTGCTGATGCACAACATGGAGGAACTCCACGAAGATGGTGTCTACTTCCCGGACATCATCGTGCGCGAATCGACCCGCTTCATCGAGCAGAACAAGGACCAGCCCTTCTTTCTCTACCTGCCCTTCAACCTGCCCCATTACCCGCTGCAACCGGCACCCGGGGCGCTCGACCGGTTTTCCCACATCACCGATCCCCTGCGACGCCAGTACGCGGCCTGCGTGTGGACGCTGGACGAGCGCGTCGGCCAGATCCTGGACTGCCTCGAAGACAACGGCTTACGGGAGGATACCATCGTCGTCTTTGCCTCCGATCATGGTCCATCCAACGAGGAACGTGGCGGCGGCGGCAGCGCCGGGAGCCTGCGCGGACACAAGGCGACTCTGTGGGAGGGTGGCATTCGTGTCCCCTTCATAATCTCCTGGCCTGAGACGATTGCCGCCGGCCAGCTGCGCACCCAACCCGCCATGGGGACGGATCTGCTGCCCACGCTGGCAGCCTACACGGGGGTGGCACCGCCAGACCGACGCCTCGACGGCCACAGCCTCGCAGCCGTGATCAAAAGCTCGATGGCGCCGCCACCGCGGGCGATCATGCACTGGATCTACGCCAAAGACTGGGCCATGCGCGAAGGTCCGTGGAAACTCACCGTCGAAAACGACGTAGGCTTCCTGGCCAACCTCGACAACGATCCGGGTGAAACCCGCAATCTGGGGGCCGAGCGCCAGGATCTCATGCAGCGCTTCGTCGCCAGCCAAACGGACTGGGTCCGACAGTTGACCCGGGGCCGGGCGGCGGGGAATTGACTGCGCCACGCTGTAAAGCTGGCACGATCCCGAGCCTGTACTTTACCGATCGAAGAGACACTTCTCGCTGTCGGTCATGGTTGTTGTTCATGGCACCGGCACATGTACCCAGCAGACAGGCACCATAAGAAGAGGGGATTCAGCAGTGACAGCAATGCAAGAGCGTTACGCCGCCTATGCGGACCTGGCGTTGGATGTAGGACTCAGTCTGCAGGCCGGGCAACGGCTGTGGTTGTCAACGCCCGTAAGCGCAGCACCTCTGGCGCGCGCCATCGTCGCCGCCGCTTACAGACGGGGAGCGCGCTACGTGGAGATGAACTGGACAGACGATGGTGTGACCCTGGCCCGTTTCGAGCACGCGCCACGTGATTCCTTCGCCGAATACCCGGTGTGGCACAGCGAGGCGATGTTGGCCGGGGCCCACGGGGGGGATGCCTTTCTCAGTGTTCGTGGCACGGATCCGCAATTGTTGAAGGACCAGGATCCGGAGCTGGTAACGACGGTGCAGCGCACAGGTGCCACCCACAGACGACAGTTCCTGACGTACATCACATCGCACAAGGTCAACTGGTGCGTGTTGTCCGTGCCGATTCCCGCCTGGGCCCAACAGGTCTTTCCCGGAGTGTCCGAGGATGCCGCCATGGCGCAACTCTGGGAGGCGATCGGTGGTGCCTGTCGCCTGAACGATCCCGATCCCGTCGCCGCCTGGAATACCCATCTGGCAGAGCTGGCGCGGCGGGGGGCAGCACTCACCGATGCCGCCTATGGGGCGCTGCACTTCGTCGGACCCGGTACCGATCTCACCGTGGGGCTGGTGCCGGGGCATCGCTGGATCGGGGGCTCGTCGACGACGGACTCCGGTATCACCTTCACACCGAATGTGCCAACGGAGGAAGTGTTTTCGCTGCCACACAAGGATCGTGTGGACGGCACGGTGACGGCGTCGAAGCCGCTCAACTATGGTGGCACCCTGATCGAGGGGCTGAAGGTGCGGTTCGTCGCCGGCCGTGCCGTGGAGGTCACGGCCGACGCCGGGCAGAGCGTCATGCAGGGACTCATCGACACCGACGAGGGCTCGGCCCGACTTGGTGAGGTCGCACTGGTGCCAGCCTCCTCGCCGATCTCGACGTCCGGCGTGCTGTTCTATGACACCCTGTTCGATGAGAACGCTGCCAGCCATATCGCCATTGGCAAGGCGTATTCCGAGTGTCTGCAGGGTGGCCACGATAGGTCCGCGGAAGAGCTCGCAGCTGCCGGCGTCAACGATAGCCTGACACACGTGGACTTTATGATTGGCGGGGCACAGATGGATGTTGCCGGCGTGCGCACAGATGGTTCGACGGAGCCAGTGATGGAACAGGGGGAATGGGTCCAGTGAAGATCACCGACGTACAGGCATGTGTCATCGGCCGTCCCGAGCCGCACAGCGGTGGCAGTGTCTGGACCTTTGTGCGCATCTACACCGATGCCGGCCTCGTCGGCACAGGCGAATGCAATTCGGCGGGTCATATGGCGGGGCCGATGACGGTAAAGAGCATGGTGCTGCACAACCGCGAGATGCTCGTCGGCGAGGATCCGATGAACATCGCACCACTCTATGAGAAGCTGCGTCGCCGTGGACGCTACTCGGGCGGTTCGAGTGCGCCCTGGACTTTTGCCCTCACCGGGATTGAGAACGCGCTGTACGACATCGTTGGCAAAGCGCTCGGTGTGCCCGTGTATCAACTGCTCGGCGGACGCTACCGTGAGCGGATCCGCCTGTACGCCGACTGTGCCGCTGGTGACACACACACGGGGGCGGCCTATGTTGAAAAGGCGCAGGCGGTGCTGGAAGAGGGCTAC
>CALFPI010000015.1 GCA_937919035.1 uncultured Gemmatimonadaceae bacterium | reverse complement strand
AACGATAGGATCGTGGGCCGGCTTTTCCGGCAACGATACCGGTGCATCTTCACCTGGCAGCCCACACCATGCCGCGACGCTGGATCTCCTTCGCTTCTGCAACCTCAAAATCAGGGGCCACGTGTCCCAGAGAGGAGTAGAATACCTTGCCTGTTCCCCACATGCGCTTCCACACAACGGGCATGACCGTGCCGTTCACCCAGGGGGCGCTCTGCGCGTCGAAGGTCGTTGTCGCCAGCACTTCGTTACCCGGATCGGTGTGCATGTAGTACTGCTCGGAATGCATCTGAAAGTCGGAGAGACCCGCAACAATGGGATCATCCGCCTTCGTGATGTTTACCGTGTAGTCCTTGATGCCATCGGGGTGACCGACAAACTGGCCACCCGTCATGAACTGATAATTCGTCGTGTTGCGAAAGGCGTCGCACATGCCACCATGCCACCCGGCAAGACCAACACCACTCTCCACAGCCTCACGCAAGCCCTTCTCCTGCTCGATCTCGATCTGGCCCATCGTCCAGCACGGTACGACAAGACTCAGAGACTGCATCAGTTCCTTGTCGAGATAACTGTCCATGGAGTCGGATACGGTCACGTCGAAACCCGCAGCGGTCAGCAACGGTACAAAGACGTCGACGGTCTGCTTTGGCTCGTGACCTTGCCAGCCGCCGTACACCATGAGTGCTTTCTTGCCTGCCATAGCTTCCTCTTCCCTGTTCAGAATGTGAGCAGAATACCGTCGATGATCGTGGGGTCAGTCCTCGCGGGGAACAGCGCCACCACCGTGGATCAGGGCGATGATGATGCCGCCGACGCCCTGCTCGGCCAGATGCCAGGCGGCATCAACGACAACCAGCCGTCCCGTGTGGCAACCCTCGGCGCCGTACGACACGAGACCCATCGGCAGGGCATAGAGAATACCGACCAACATGCCAAAGCGCAGTCCTTCAAGCCACGGTGGACCGCCCTCGTACCCCTTCGGATAGATGACGACCATCACGGTCGCCAGGATGAAGTACCCCAGACCAATAAGGCGCAGCAGCGGGGTTTCCCGCAGCGTCGGCGAGTGCGCGACATAGAAGTCATGCATCAGCAGGCCGTGCCACAGACCGGACAACAACAACATGGCGGCCAGTCCAGCGACCACCGCCAGAATCAGCTTGCGTACTTCCATTACATATGCCGGATCGGCTCGAGGCAATCACCACCCATTGGAGAATCTTCCACCCATGCTGGCGAGTCGTCAAGGCCGAGCCTATCCTTGCCTGCATGACCGGGACAACGATCACGATCGACGGCGACGGTTTCCGCTTGAACGACCGCCCAACGTACGAGGGCCGATTGGAACAGGATCAGCACGTCGAGGGCCTGTTGTTCAATACCCGCATGGTACAGGGCATCTTTGATGACGACAACCCGGCTACGGCCCCTCGCTGGGCCTACCCGGACACCGGGACCTGGAATGCCGAGCGCAACACAGACGAGTTCATCGCCGCCATGCCCGCCTGGCAGCGTCACGGTGTGCTCGCCTTCACTCTGAACCTGCAAGGTGGCAGCCCCGAGGGCTACTCAAAAGAGCAACCGTGGCATAACTCTGCCTTCGCCGCCGATGGTTCCCTGCGTGCGGACTACCTCGAGCGTTGCCGCCGGATCCTGGTCCGCGCCGATGAACTGGGCATGGTCGTCATTCTGGGGTTGTTCTACTTCGGCCAGGATGAACGCCTCGCCGACGAGGCCGCCGTCGTGCGTGGTGTTGATGACACCATCAACTGGCTGCTGCAGGGGGGCTGGGGCAACGTGCTGGTGGAAGTCAACAACGAGTGCAATGTGCGCAAGTATGAACACGAAATCCTGCAACCCCATCGGGTACACGAACTCATTCTTCGCGCCAGAGAACAGGCCGAGGGACGACTGCTCGTTGGCACCAGCTACGGCGGCGGCCGGGTCCCCGATGACCGCGTGATTTCGGTCTCCGATTTTGCCTTGCTCCATGGCAATGGCGTCACCGACCCCGATCGCATCGCCGAGATGGTGCGACAGACGCGGGCACTGCCCTCATGGCGACCGATGCCGGTCGTCTTCAACGAGGACGACCACTTTAACTTCGAGCTGCCGTGGAACAACATGCTCGCAGCCGTATCGGAGTACGCCTCCTGGGGTTTCTTCGATCCCGGCACCGCGGATTACTGTGACGGATACCAGTCACCCCCGGTGAACTGGGGACTGAGTACGCCACGCAAACAGGACTTCTTTAGCCTGGCGCAGCGCCTCACACGCAGCTGAGGGGTGGCACATGCAGATCAGACTCGACAACGTTGGCTTGCGTTTCGGCGACCGCAGCCCTCTGTTCGAAGGGGTCGATCTGGTGGTCGAAAGTGGCCGCTTCATCATCATCGAGGGCGCCTCCGGCTGTGGCAAATCCAGCCTGTTGCGCCTGCTGAACCGTCTGCACGAGCCAACGACGGGGCAAGTGCTCATCGACGGCGCAGTCGCCCGTGCCAGCGACGTCATCGATCTGCGTCGACGTGCTGTCCTCGTGCCGCAGACACCCTTTGCGGGCCCCGGCACGGTGCGTGACAATCTGCTCTGGCCACTGAAATTCCGCGCCAATCGCCAACACCTGCACCCGACGGATGCGGCACTTCGTCGACATCTCGATTCGCTGCTGCTGCAGGATGTCGGCCTCGAGGACGAAGCCCGCACCCTCTCCGTCGGTCAGCGCCAGCGACTTGCACTGATGCGGGCGTTGCTGCTGGAACCTGAGATTCTGCTGTGTGACGAGCCGACAGCGGCTCTGGACACTGTCGCCCGAACCGTCATCGAAGCCCGGCTGGAATCTCGTTGCGCGGCGGGTTGCGGCGTCGTTGTGGTGACCCATCAGGGCTTAGACGTTTCGGCCGAGGGTGTTCTTCGCGTCCGGCTGCAGGCCGACGGCCTGCAACAGGTCGGGACATGAATCCCGTTGCCATCGGTCCGGGGCAATTGCTGCTGTGCCTGCTCTTCGTTGGCGTTGCCGGCGCGGCTTCGGTTGCCCTTCGTCTGCATCTGGAGCGGGACCTGTTGTGGGGTACGGTCCGTGCCTTCGCGCAGTTGTTCCTCGTCGGCTACGTCCTCGATATCGTCTTTGCTCTGGATCGCCCCCTGCTCGTCATGGCCGTGTTCGTCTTCATGGTGTTCTGGGCGGCCCATGCGGTCCGGGGCCGTGTGCGTGACCCGCAGATCGGCGTATTCGCGCCAACCTTCGTCTCCATGGTGGTCAGCTACCTGGCGGTGACCACCGTGGTGACGGCCGTCGTCGTGCAAGTCGACCCATGGTGGACGCCGCAGTACTTCATTCCTCTTGGTGGCATGATCGCGGGCAATTCGATGAATGCGATCTCCGTATGTCTGGAGCGCCTGCTCACGGGCCTGCGCGAGCGGCGCGAAGCCATCGAACTGGCCCTGTCGCTGGGAGCCACGTACCGCGAAGCGACGGCCGACCTGCTGGCTGAGGCCGTCCGTGCCGGCATGATTCCGTCGATCAATGCCCTGATGACCGTCGGTCTCGTGTCGCTGCCAGGCATGATGACCGGCCAGATCCTGGCCGGTGTCGCCCCCGTATCGGCCGTCAAGTACCAGATCGTTGTGATGCTGATGCTCGTCGCCTCGACGGCCATTGGCTCCGTTGTTGTTGCGGCCGTTGTGCGCCGCCGGTGTTTCACCAGTTCGCAGCAACTCATCCTGCACTAGCTACCGAAAGGACCAGTACCCGTGACCACCAAGTTCTGCCCTCTGAGTATGACCGCCGAAGAACTCGTCGACTACACACCGGATTGGACGGGAGAACGCTTCGAGGATGGCCGTCCGAAGGTTGCCGACGGCATCCTTGAGCGCATGCGCAAGGTGACGACCACCGAGGCCTGGGGTGTGCTGCGCGGGCAAGGCTACGAATGGGCCTTCGAAGGAAGCTGGATGTGTACTCACCCGGATGGCGTTCTCGTCGGCCGGGCGCTGACGGCGATGTACATGCCCCGGCGCCCGGTGATGCGCCGGGTCATGGATGGCCGGGGCGAAGCAGCCGGCTGCATCGGTGATCAGATTTCCTGGCCGATCGACATGCTTGTCCAGGGTGACGTGTATGTTGCCGATGTCTTTGGCAAGGTTGTCCAGGGGCCGGTGATCGGCGACAATCTGGCCGTGGCGATCATGACGAACTCCGGCAACGGCGTCGTTCACGATGCCGCCGTCCGTGACCTTGATGGCATTCGCGCCCTGGAGGGTTTCTGCAGCTTCGTCCGCGGCACGCATCCCAGCTTCGCCTCGCCCACCATCATGCTCTCGGGCGTCAACTGTCCCGTGCGCATCGGGGCCGCCACCTGCATGCCGGGAGATGTGGTTCTTGGCCGCCACGATGGCGTCGTCTTCATCCCGCCACACCTGGCCGAGCAGGTCGTCAAGACGTCGGAACTGGTCCGCTTGCGCGACCAGTTCGGCCAGTTGCGCATCACCGAAAGCATCTACACCTCCGGACAGATCGACCGGCGCTGGACAGATGACATCGAGGTCGATTTTTCCGGTTGGCTCCATGAGCACCAGGA
>CALFPI010000014.1 GCA_937919035.1 uncultured Gemmatimonadaceae bacterium | reverse complement strand
GGCACCATGCCGCCCATGTCGGGCCAATGCCCGCGGTTGGCCATCCACCACAGGTGCTGCCCGCGGTAGAAGAAGGGCTTCACCATGCCCATGTCCATCAGGTGCGTGCCCCCGTGATAGGGGTCGTTCACCATGAACACATCGCCCTCCACCACGCCACGGCGCTTGGCCTCGGCAATGACGTGCTGGGTGGTGAACTGCATGATGCCGATGAAGACCGCCAGGCCCCATTTGCCCTGTACGATCACGTCGCCGCTATCGCGCTCGTAGAAACCGTTGGCCAGATCGTTGAGCCGGCCTCAGTTAACGGCTTTGTCCTGCAGCATTTCGAGCACCTTGTCCTTGCCGACAAGCATGACGAAGCTGCCGAAGCGAGGGCCCCGCTCCTGCCCCAGAACAACCTCGTAGAAACTGCGAAACAGATCCTTCGGTTCGACACCAGCTTCGCGGGCCACATCGAAGGGTATCGATTGCACGACCGACTCCTCGGTTTCATCACTGGCGGCAAGCGCCTCATAGAGACGATTCAGCAGGACCCGTTCGTCGGCGCTTGGCTCGCGGTGCAGTTTGCCAGGCAACACCTGCTCGCGGTAGTAGGCCAGGCCCTTGTGCACAAGAGACTGTAACACATCCGGGTATTGTTCGGCGCGGGCATCGTACCGACGCAGATATTCCATCAGCAACTCTTCGTTATCCGAACCAAGAGCGGCGATCAGATTCGTCACGACACTGAAATCAACGCTGGCCCCATACTCGGGCACGTTCTGGCCACCACCAAAAACATGCCAAAGAGGGTGAGAGGACCGTTCCTCGGCAGGCACATCCGGCCAGCGGCGCAACGCTTCGAGATAGTCGTCTACCGCCTTGGGCACAACATCCCAATAGAGTCGCTTGGCCCGCTTCGGGTTCTGATAGAGGTAGAACAGCAGCGACTCGATCGGGGCGAAATCGACCCAGTGATCGACGCTGAGGCCCTTGCCGATGCTCTTTGAAATCTTGCGCCCCTCTTCGTCGAGGAACAGTTCATAGGTCAACACGGCGGGGGGCTGCTTACCCAGGACCCGTACCAGGCGACTGGAAAGCTTGACTGAGTCGATCAGGTCCTTGCCGGACATCTCATAGTCGACGTCATAGACCCACCAGCGCAGGGCCCAGTCGACCTTCCAGCCGACCTTGGCGCTGCCGCCGAGAACAGAGACCTCGCCAGAAGCGCCACAACCGCTGTAGCCCTTTTCCTGGCGATCGCACACGTACGACACGCTGTCACGCTCCGGGTGGTAGGCCGTCACACGTGTGGCGTTGATCGAACCACAGGCAGTGCAGATCGGAAAGAAGGGAGACCACCCCTCTCGGTTCTCTTCACGCAAAGTCGGCAGGATCACATTGAGAACGTCATCCACCTTGTTCAACAGCAGCGACAGACCCTCGTCCAACTCACCGTTGCGATAGGCCTGCGTGGACGACTTGAACTCATAGGTGAAGCCGTAGGCGTCGAGAAACTCGCGCAGCTTCGCATTGTTATGGCCGGAAAAGCTCTCGCAGCAGCCAAAGGGATCAGGAATCGCATGCAGAGGCTTGCCGAGATGCGGCTCGATGACATCGCCGTTGGGTATGTTGAGCGGCACCTTGCGCAGGCCATCCATGTCATCGGAATACGCTTGCAGGCGAGTGGGCAGTCCCGTCGCCGTTTCAAAGGCGCGCTGTACGAAGGTCGTACGCGCCACCTCAGCAAACGTGCCGATGTGGGGCAGGCCGCTCGGGCCGTATCCGGTCTGGAATAGAACAGGCCGCGCCGTCGAGGGCGAGCGCAGTTTACGGATCTGCTCGGCTTCGACGAAGGGCCACGCGTTGGGCGTTGCCATCATCTTTCGGATCGTAAGGTGAGAAGGCGAGCCGTGGGTCGGCGGCTCTGATGAGGCAGGGCTACCTGTTGCGGAAGGTGATGCGACCTCGGGTCAAATCATAGGGGGACAGGGCGCAGGTGACCTGGTCTCCGGGCAGTACGCGGATATAGTACTTGCGCATCTTTCCGGAAATGTGCGCCAGGATCTCGTGGCCGTTCTCCATCTCCACCTTGAAAAAGCCGTTTGGCAAGGCCTCCTTGACCGTCGCCTGGACCTCAATTGCCTCTTCTTTGGCCATACACTCTCTTTCAGAAAGCAGTTGCACTGCAATCTCGGAAGCTACACACCTGCCCGGTCAATGTCAACGGAGGCCGGACTCACTCTGTTGTGGCACAGTCACTTGGAGCAGGATCTGCAGACCCGTCAGTGCAGCAGGATCTTCTCGTCATACGTGGCGTTGCGAGCTGCCTCGATCGAATCGAGATGTGGCGTCAATCGAGCCACGCGCAGGAAATAGGGTTCCGCCTCCTCCGGACGACCCTGCATATCCAGTACCTGTGCGAGATTGTGCATCGCCGGGACATGCTCTTCGTCCAAAGCAATAGCCTCAGTGAAGGCCGCTTCGGCGGCTGGCAGATTCTGCAGACGCAGTTGGGCGAGACCTTCAGCGTAGTGGACATCGGCAGCATCCCGCTGCAGTTCCTTTGATTTCAGCAAGAAATCGAGGGCTTCAGCAGGCAGCTCCGCCTGCAGCAACGTCAGGCCGCGCGCGAAGTACGCCTGTGACAGAGCATGTCCAAGGCCTGGGTAGCCGGGGTAGCGTCGGAACAACAGCGACAGGTGATCGGTTGCCCGACGAAAGTCGCCGACTTTGTGGTAGGCGACCCCAAGATTGAACCGGGCATCATCCCGCAGGGCATCGCGTCGCAGCGTACTCTCAAGAAACTCTAGGCCTTCCGCATGGCGACCACTGGCGCACAGCATGGTGCCCAGACCGGCCATGGCATCGACCAGCGTCGAGTCCAGCCTCAGGGCCTCTCGATAGTGGTTCTCAGCAGCAACGACCATGGACTGGGCCTGCCGGACGATGCCGAGATTGCAGTGGGCCTCGGCGTAGTCGGCCTGCAACTCAAGGGCCTTTTCAAGTTGTACTGCTGCTTCGTAGTAGCTGCCGTCGCCGTAGTACGCATTGGCCAGCAGGACACGCAACTGCGGATTGTAGGGATCGTTTTTCACCCGCGTGTCGTGGTAGCGAATCTTCTCCTTTGCCCAGAAGTTGTAGCGCTCTTTGGCGATCGCCGGTAAAGCCAGCAACAGCAGCAGGACACAGAAGGCATGTCGTCTCACGGGGCGAACTTCTGAATCCGTCCGTTGAAGGTGTCGGCAATATAGACGAAGCCGTCATGGTCGCGGGCGATGCCCCCGGCGACAACCTCCTTGGCGACCGGCGCTGAGCCACCCAGATCAACCAGCACGGAGGCCTTGCCGCGAAAACGGAATTCGGCGGGGCCATTGCCGACGGTGCCACCCCAACGCGTGAGATAACGTCCCTCGCGGAAGACCTCGATGCGATCATGACCGGCGTTGACGACGAACGCACGATCACCCTTTGGCTCCGTGGCAAAGTCAGTGGGTCGCTTCAGCAGGCCGGCACCACGGTCATTCGATGACAGAGGATCGCGCCCGAAGACCCGGTCGACGCCACTGCGATCAACAGCAGCGTAGACCACAAGCCTCGGTGCCTGCCAGCCGGCGGTGTCGAAGCCCAGAGGCTCAACGAGGGCGGCGAAGGAGCCGCGCCAGAAGCCGATACTCGATACCATCAGCGGCGGCACCTGATAGTGCTCGGCCATCTTGCCATCGGTGTCAAACTCCTGCAGATGGCTGATGCTTTCGATGAATACACGGTTATCATCGATGGCGATGTGGCGGACAAAAATCGTCTGCAAGGGCCGAGTCCACAGCAACTGACCCTCGGCATCGAGCTTTGCCCACTGGGCCTGAGGCGGCTCACCCGGGGTATACGTGTTATAGACCACATGCAGGTTGCCGGCGCCATCGAAGGAGGCCGATGGTCCATCGAGGGTCGCCGTCTCCAGACAGGCAGTCATCGCATCCGTGAAACGCCAGCGTTTCATGGGGTTGCCACCTCGGTCATACCGCTCTACCCAACCACCGCC
>CALFPI010000013.1 GCA_937919035.1 uncultured Gemmatimonadaceae bacterium | reverse complement strand
ACTCACGTCAGCAGCCAAAGGCCGGAATTCGATTCCATATGGTGAATAACACAGGATCATACAACATGATGATGCAATCGAAACCCATGAGCCGCAGTCGGTTTGGTGCCCTGGCCTGTCTTCTGGTCCCGGTACTGATCTGCTCGGCCTGCTCCACACCACCGGCCCCACCAAAGCCTGACGAACCCCCTGTTGCCGTGGCCGGTCCCGATCAGGACGTGCCTCTCGGGTCACTCGTTGCCCTGGATGGATCGAGTTCGACCGACCCGGATGATCAGCCGCTGTCGTACGCGTGGTCGGCGGCATCGGACAACCCCATGCAGGTGGTGCTGACGACGACGTCCATCGTCCGCTTTACCCCAACGCTACCGGGCCAATACACCTTCATTCTTGCCGTCACCGCTGGCACTGTCACAAGTGCCCCCGATTCGATGCGACTGACGATCACCGGGGGTGATAACAGTGTACCGGTTGCTCAGGCCGGACCGGACTATGCCGCGTCGCTGGGCAACAGTTTCTTCCTCGACGCAAGTTCCAGCAGCGATGCCGACGGTGATTCCCTCGCCTTCCTCTGGGAAGCCCTCGCAGATCCTGGCGTCATCTCCATCGCCGATTCCGCCGCCGCGCAGACGCGTATCACGCCCTTGCTGCCCGGCACCTACACATTCCTGTTGCTGGTCAGTGACGGCACACAGACCAGCACGGACGAGATCACAGTACTGGTCACAAGCGAGGGCAACAACGCACCCGTCGCCAATGCCGGCGGCCCGCAGACCGTCGCCGTAGGTACGGCGGTCGTGCTCGACGGCAGCGGCTCCCTCGACGCCGATGGTGACGCGCTGACGTATCGCTGGTCGGTGGGTAACAACCCCGGCGAGCCCGTGGCTCTGTCCGACCCGGCCTCCATGTCGCCCGACTTTGTGCCAAACCTGCTCGGCACATACGTCTTTGGCCTCATCGTCAACGATGGCAACTCGGCAAGCCTGCTCGACACAACCGTCGTCACCGTTGTCGCACAGGTGTATGCCAAACGCTCCGGCATGATCGAGATCCCCGCGGGTAGCTTCCGGATGGGGTCAGAAGCTGGTCTGGCCGGTGAAACACCCGTGCACACGGTGGACCTCAGCACGTTCTGGATGGATTCGACGGAGGTCGCTGCGGCACAGTACTCCGTATGTGTCAACGACGGTGGCTGTACGACCCCGGCGCAGAGACCTGGATGCACCTTTGGCCTCGACGAGCGAGCCAGTCACCCGATCAATTGCGTCGACTACAACCAGGCGGCGGCATTCTGTGGCTGGGCAGACAAACGCCTCCCCACCGAAGCCGAATGGGAGAAAGCCGCTCGCGGGCCCAATGATGAACGACGATTTCCATGGGGTGACGACGATCCGAATCTCTACCTGATCAGTTTCCCCGAGGCCCGCCTGTTGAACTACAGCAACATCGTCGGCGAGACCCTTCCCGTCGGCCAGCATCCGGAGGGGGCCAGCCCCTATGGCGTTCACAACATGGCGGGCAATGTCATGGAGTGGGTCGCCGACTGGTATGGCCCCGACTACTATGCCACCAGCCCGGCGAGCGATCCTTCTGGTCCCTTGTCCGGGGAACAGCGCGTCGCCCGTGGTGGTCATTTCCTGGCAACACGAGAGGTCGTCACCGTCACTGTACGCAATCGAACGCAGCCGACAACGCGTGACCCGATCCTGGGCTTCCGCTGTGCCCGCACCCTTCCACCCCCTTGAGATCGATACAAATGTCTGATTCGCTGGTGGACACAAAGATTCTCGTCGTCGACGACGATGATTCCGTACGCGGCCTGATGCTCCAGGTGATCAAGCTTCAGGGATATACCGGCTTCGCCGCTGAGGACGCCGGACGTGCCCTGCAGATCCTCGACCAGCAGGAAATTGATCTCGTACTGCTCGATTTGCACATGCCCGGCCCGGCGGATGGCGAAGACCTGCTGTTCCTGCTGCGCGATCGCGGCGACGAGGTACCGATCATCATCGTCTCAGGGTGGGTGGACGATGAAGCGACCATCAACCAGCCCGACTGTGTACACGCCGTACTGAAGAAGCCGGTTCGGATCGACGAACTGGCCGAGACCATACGCCAGGTGCTGGCTCTCGCCTGAACAGGTCGGTGCCCCCTTACAGCTGTCGTTCCAATCGAGCCATCGCCGGCAGATACTGCGTCTCGACGACCTGGTCCCAACTCATCGCCGCCGCCGCCGGGCAACCGGCCCGAAGTTGGCGTTCCCTGCCACTGGTGTCCCCCTGCAATACTTCACCGAGCGACCGGGCCACGTCGCGACTGCAGTGCTGCTCCTGCTGTCGGCGCGCGATCGCATCGAACCCCGGCCAGCCGCCTTCACCCAGCACGGCCTCTTCACCGGCTCGCGTGAAGTCACCCACAACAAACAGGGGCGGCCCGGAGATCTCAGCCGCCACCTGCTGCAGGTAACCAAGGCAACCGCAGGCATCACTGATAACACTCAGGGCGCCGAAGGCCAGAGGCTCAATCTGGGCGATGCCAAAAGGTTCATAGGTCGACATGCCGAATTCCGCATCGCTGCCACGACGCAGATCAGCAAAGTCGACGCCCGCCGCTACGGCACCGCCCGTACTGACACTGTCGAAGCCGAATTGATTGACGAATAACGCCCGTGTCCGGCGCGCACGAGCATTGTGCAGGCGCACGCGGAGGTCAAAATCCAGTTCCCCTGGCGTCAGGTCCGGATACCCCTCGCGGTGCACGACAGGCCAGGCGTACTCCTGCCGAAGCTGCTCGATGCTGGCGGGAAGCCTGGGGCCGGCTTCGGTGGCCAGCAGGATCAGTACTGCGCTGCGGCCTTGCGCTGCCAACGCCTCTTCGAGTCCGTCCAGCACGAGCAGGTCACGCCACAGCCCCTTGCTCGGCACCAGCCGCCCCACATGGGTGAAAACGAAATCGGGGGACCAGCCAAGCAGGCCTTCGGCGACGCTGGCAAGCCGGGTTCTGGCCGCCTCGCGCTCCGTTGGTGTCAGCATCTGGGTGACAGGAAGACCATTGTATACTCGGTCGATCGACCGTCCGGCGAACTCTGCACCAAGGAATTGCAGTTCCTGCACGACCAGATCGCCCACCGCAAATATCGCGTCACAGCGCCAGGCCTGGCGTACAAGGGCATTTTTGTAGAAAGCGTCCTGGGGACCAAAAATGTCGTCCACGTACTGCCCCGTTCCAGCGGCGGCATGCAAGGCGCCATAGAAGGCGATGTCGCCCCCCTGCAGTTCCTCAACGAGGCGACGGGCCGTGGCCACTTCGTGGGCGTAGAAGATGGTGGACACACCGGGGTCACCGGCCAGTTGCGCCTTGAATGCCGTCGGCAACCCCATGAACTCATGGGCGATAAAATGCACGGGCGTATCGCCGCGATCTCCCAGAAGAGACATCACCGCGTCGTACGCCGGCTCCGCAAGGCGCACGTATTGTTCGTATTCCCAGTGGCCATCATAGCGATCTGACGCCAGTCCGAACGCCTCAAACAACAGGAATTTGAAATGGCCGAGAGCGTGCGGCACGCTGCCCTCGACGTCAACAAGCAGCACTTCAGGTTCGACCTGCGTCCCATCCGGGCAATCAAACCGACGCCGGCCATAGACGAGGCGTACACCGCGCAACCTTTCGATGTCGTACAGGGCGGGCCCCACAGAGTCGGACCATATGCCACTCCAGTTGTCGTACAACACGGTGCCATCCACCCCCAGTGGGCCCGCCCGGTGTCGATCGGTCAGTGGCCCCACCAGGATCGTGCGCTCCGTCGCCTGCCGGTAGGGTCCTGCGGTGATCAGACCCGCCAGCACCGAACCGATTCCTCCAACTTTGTGGATCGCTTCATGGGTAACATGAACGGTTATGGACATGGGCTTCTCCGGGTGATATAGCAGGGGCTGCTCCAGGCACGGTTGCCGTCCGTCTGACCAAGGCGCACGTAGTAGGGCTGTGTGCCTTTGGTTGCCGGCAAAGTCTCGTGCC
>CALFPI010000012.1 GCA_937919035.1 uncultured Gemmatimonadaceae bacterium | reverse complement strand
TAGAAACCTGGAGGCAGTTGGCCAGATCCAGACCGACCCGGATCGCCTGCGTCAGGTCGTGATGAACCTGCTCGGCAACGCCACGAAGTTCACCGAGAGCGGCTCGATCACGCTGTCGCTACAGCGCGGCGCCGGCGACACCGTCGAGTTGTCCATCGCAGACACCGGCATCGGTATTCCAGCCGAAGATCTGCCTCACATCTTCGATGAGTTCCGTCAGGTCGAACGCCAGGGCGGCGAACAGTCGGAGGGCACGGGGTTGGGGTTGGCGATTGCGCAGAAGACGGTGGAATTGCTGGGTGGCGAGATCAACGCCACGAGCGAGGTCGGCGTGGGCACCACCTTCACCGTGAGACTCGGAGAGGCGAACGTTTGAGAAGAATCGACGCGCAGGGGACGTCAGGAAAGGCTGCGAAGCTGCTCTACAGCGGCAAGGTAGCGCTCGATCGCGTCCTGGTTCCCAATCGTCGACTCGGTGATAGTAGCATCTGAGAGTATGGCGCCATCTGCCGAGAGAAGTACTACTCACGCAGGGTCCACTCATTCCCGTCGGTTGGCACGCTCTATGGTGGCCAGGTGCTCTGCAGAAAACCCCTGTTGTTGCAGAATCCACAGAATCAACTCGGTCTTGCCGGCTACATAGCTCTCGATGTCGTGCGGGAACTGGTTGGCGAGTTTCCTCTTGAGATCACCGTATGCCTCTGCCGTTTCAGGGTGCATTCGCAGATAGTCACGCACCGCGAGCTGATTCGCCAGCCCCAGACTGCCTTGCGGTGACAGATACAGATGATGGGGCGGCAGCCCTCTAGTAGGCGGGCCCTGGTAGTTGAACGCCTCCCGCCCTTCCACGCCCAGATTGCCGACGTGGACCAGCCCCTGAACTGCAAGGCGCTCGATGACAATGGACACCTCTACATCAGACGGTACCACAATGTTCATGTCGATAATCGGCTTTGCCGCCAGCCCAGGAACTGATGTGCTGCCCACATGCTCGATTGCGACGGCTAGATCATGGACAGACGGCAAGTAGTGGGCGCGTAGCCGGTCGAAGGCGACGGGCCAGGCCTGATCATAGTCGGTTACAACGATAATTTTCATTGATCCCCCCAACAGATCATTGCTCCCGATCCCCAGTGTCGTGGCCCAGCACCATCCGATTCGTCGTGTCGAACGGGCAGTCGCTGAAGAGGTCTTTGGCCTCCCCTCCCAGGTGGCGGCATGCAAGCCGCACTCCTGAGCTACGTAGTAGGATTTACAAGGGCCCATGATCGCGAGTCCGGCGCCCTCGAACAGCGGTGGCGCGGGGACGAAAACGGCACCCCGTCATCGTCCCGTACGTAGACTGCCTGCCGGAGTGCTACCAGCATGGGATATTGCAGCGCCCCGATCGACCCGCAGGGCGAGAAACGGAGACAGTGGCCGATGAAGTTTTCTATCTCGATTTCTCGCGATGAAGAGGGTGTTTTCGTCGCCGAGTGTCCTGCGATTCCCGGCTGCATCAGTCAGGGAGCCACGGAAGCTGAAGCAGAAGACAACATCCAGGATGCCA
>CALFPI010000011.1 GCA_937919035.1 uncultured Gemmatimonadaceae bacterium | reverse complement strand
ATTGTTGTTTTCGCCTCCGACCACGGTGACATGCTCGGCGCCCACGGGCGCTACCGGAAGCAGTGGCCCTGGGATGAGTCGACCAACGTGCCCCTGCTGGTACGCTGACCGCGAGGTTTGCCGCAGGGAGAGGTCTGCAGCGCCCCCTTCAGCACGGAAGACACGGCGCCAACGCTGCTCTGCTGTATGACAACGTCGATGATCCCGAGCAACTCGACAACCTTATCGATACCCCGGAGGCAGCAACGATACGACAGGATCTGGACGTCGAGTTGAACGACTGGCTCCGGCGCCTGGAAGGTCCCTTCGAGGGAGCTGAACACTACACCCGACAGTATGGTTACGATGTCGACGCGGGCAACTCGGCGCCGTATACCTACGATCTGGTCACTGACCTGCCAATCACCCGGGCACGACGGCGAGACGAATTGTAGCCAGGAAACCGCTACTCAGCTAGTGGTTCATCATCGTCCGAGCTTCTGGGCTCCGACGTTTCGAGATCGGCGACAAGGATGCCGATGCGCGATAGGCACACGGCGACGAAAATCTCCCGCGCCTCTGGCAGATCCATCCGGGCCTGACATTGCAGGAAGCTTTCCAGGGCCAGGATCACCAGATAAATCGACAGGACCTCAAAGGGCGGCCGTCCTGTCGCCGACAGGCCATCGCGTACCGCCCCAGCGACCTGCAGTGCCGCTTCCTCCATCCAATCCAGGTTTTCTCCGTCATGGGCCCGGCGCATGCGTTCGAGGCCATGTCGCGTCTGTTCACGGACCTCCACATCGAGAGCCGCGCTGCGAGAGAGCGAATTCGAGGCCCGGCGCAGGAGCCTTGTCAGCGTCGTCGCCCGCCGTGATTCGTCGTACGACAGCAGGCGGTAAAACTCGCCCTCTGCACCCAGGGCATGACACGTACTGTTGAGCAACTGCAGGCGAACCGCGGCGGAGCGGAAGCGATCGATCCGGTGCAGGGTTGGTTTCACGACCCTGTGATCACCCAAGTGGCTGAGAACATCCACCAGCGTCGGGAACGTGACCGTGTCGTCCAAGTGTTCACCGAAATACCAGAACAGCAACTCACGGACCTCGGGACCACCGATTTCACTGAGCCCACGGATGGCGCTGATACGCACACGGGGATCCACGTCATCGAGTGAATTGATCAGTGGATCTATGCCACCTTGATGGCCCAGGCGACCCAGAGCCTCCGCGGCCTCCGAGCGAATATCCGATTCACCGTCGAGGAGTTCGCGTATGAGGGATTCTGAGGCCTCAGGTGATCCGGTCTCGCCAAGAGCCCGCGCTGCGCTGCGACGCACGACGGGGCTGGCGTCGGCCAGCGCCTGAATCAGCTGCTCAATTGCCAGAGGACTGCCCGAGCGGCCCAAGGCAAGGGCGGCGCGGGCGCGGCGCTCCTCATGACTGGCGATGTTGAAGACGGCGGTGTTGAAGGTGTAGCTCAGGAGGTTGCCGCGGAACAGGTGTGAGAGCAGATGTCTCGACGAGATCGAGCCGCGGTCAGATACGAGTCTGAGAAGCAGGATCGCCGGAAGCCGCGCAACAACGCTGAGCATGAAGATGATCTGCAGATGGCCCACGTTGAAGCCATTGAAGTCATACGAGACGTCGCGCAGCAGTCGCACCAGGAGGCTGCCAACAAAGGGACCCATGGCACCCATCAGGTTCACCGTCGCCGACCAGGAGGCCATGTAATAGGGGCGCTGCTCGCCCGCCGGGACGAGCCCGTAAAGCAGAGGAGTGGCGGCAACGATGATGCCGGAAAACAGGATCCCGCTGAAGGCAAGGGCCACAGGAACCAGATAGTATGCGCCCGGCGCGTTCCACGCCCAGATGAGGGGCAGGAAGGCGGTGGGTACCATCAGAATCTGCAGCACGGGCTTGCTGCCAAATCGATCGACGAGACTGGCCCAGAGCCGGTATCCGGCGATGCTGGTTATCATGAATACGGCATTGAACAGCGAGATCTCCGTGTAGGAAATCTTCAGGTGTTCGATCATGAACACGCCGTACAGCGATCCCGCGATGCCGACGGCAAAGGTCCACGCGCCGAAGCACAGGACGGCACGGGTAAAGTTGCGATCGCGGAAGGGCTCGATCAGGCGGGTGAAGCCACCAACGGTGTCCTCGCCCTCGCGCATATCGGCTCCCGTTGCAAAGGGAGTCCGACTCAGGGCAATGTAACCGAGCCAGCCGAACAGGGCGCCAACACCGAAGACGAGATTGAACCCCACCTGCTTCTCGTCCGGCGCGAAGCTGTCGATAAAGCGACCTACGGCGAAACCGGAGAACATGGCCACCACGGTGGAAATGATGGTCTGTCGGCTGGTGAATCGCGCCCGGATATTTTCCGGTACCGCGTTGACGACCCAGGTATTGTAGAATGGTGACAGAGAGTAGCCGCACAGCAGGCCCAAGCCGACGAAGACCATCATGGCTTCGAGGCGCAGGTGCTCGGCGAACAGGAACGGAATCAGTGCGGGAGAACTGCGGAACAGGATTTCAGCGAAACCGACGCTGACGATATACCGCTTGCGACGTCGGAGTTTCCTGCCAAGGACCGGCACGATGAGCTGGCCCACTGCCAGTAAGTATGCCACCGACGTGAACAACGCCACGTAGGCGGCATCAGCTCCCAGATGCAGGGCGTAGCCTGTGAACACCGCAGTGCCGATCCCGACGGTCTGGCCCCACATACCCCAGAAACCACTGGCGGCTATGAAGCCCCGCATGGCGCGCCTCGCCTCGCCGCGGGTCAGGCTACCCCGGCCGCCAGATGTGGCGGCAACATCTGTCATGTTCTCGTCGTTCCTTTCAGTGAACTGAAAGAGCAAAGATACGGCACGAGAAAGGAAATGGGAGATGTGTTACGCGCCCTGCGCGGGCGCAATCCGGATCTACCTGCGGTGTCGGGGGCCCGTCGGCATGCCGGATGGGATGGTTGGGAGGGGCGTCTGTCGCTGGACTGGACGAAGCGA
The DNA here is from genome assembly GCA_937919035.1 of uncultured Gemmatimonadaceae bacterium. GTDB lineage: Bacteria > Latescibacterota > UBA2968 > UBA8231 > UBA8231 > UBA8231. Next base: position 6,041 of record CALFPI010000011.1, on the reverse strand, counting down.
TCCGACCGGGTGCGCAGGATCGGTGAGGATGCCGCAATGTCGCTGTTCGTCTACACGGCAGCGGGATCGCCTGATCGGCACGATCATGAGCGTGTGGAGCGCAACCGCAGGCGCATGGAGTTTGCCGCAGGGATGGGTGTGGACTGCTTCATGTTCATGAACGGGCCGACGGAAGCCGTGGGACGCGGTGCTACCGATGGCGATGTGCGTGCCGCCGCGGGGGGCAGTCCTGGGCCGCCTACGCGTGTGTCAGAAGCCCCGACGTTTGTCGACGATGTTGACGAGTGGCTCATCCCGCAGGTAGCGTCCAAGGTTGTCGCGGAAGAACTCAAAAGTCTTGCGTGGGCGATGCTGCGAGGCGCCCGCGCGGTGGGGGGTCAGGATCAGGTTTGGCGCATCCCACAAGGGACTGTCCGTGCCCAGAGGCTCAGTCTCAACAACATCAAGACCGGCACCGGCGATATCCCCGTTGTGCAGCGCCTTCGCCAGGGCGTTTTCATCGATGATGCCGCCGCGGCTGACACACACCAGGTAGGCAGAACTCTTCATGGTCGCCAGTTCATCTGGGCCGATCATATGCCATGTTTCCGGCGTGAGGGGACAGGCAACAACAACCGCATCGGCCGCAGCCAGCAGCCAGTGCAGGTTTTCCTTCGTCGGAGGGCGCACTGCATCTACACCTTGCGGGGCCGTCAGCCGCACCGGATCGAGGGCAATGACGCGCATGTCGAAGCCGGCAGCACGCTGCAACGTTTCGATACCAAAACCGCCGAGGCCGATGATGCCAAGAGTGCTCCCGGTCAGCTCGACAATCGGGGTGCTCAGTCCCCAGGACCGCTCCGCCATATTTCGTATCGACGGCAACAGACCCCGGGTCAATGCCAGCAGGAAAGCCCACGCATGCTCGCCTCCCTGCGGCGCATAGAGACCGGCCATATTCGTCACCACAACCTCGTCCCGCTCGATGATTGCCGGGTAGAGGAACTTGTCCATGCCGGCGCTGAAGGACTGGATCCAGCGCAGATCTCTGGTAGCGGCTGCTACCGGTGGCGGGAAGTAGCCAAGCAAAGCCTCGCACCCGGGGGCCCGCAGTACCGCCTCCTCTTCGGTGTTGGCATGGACGATCTCATGCCCACCCAGACTCCCGGCTACCTCACTGAGCTCAGCCAACTGTGGCTCGGTAAACGGGAAGAAAACGAGGATCTTCATCTGGTTTCCTGCAGATCGGCAGGCGCTGGTGCGCGACCGGCGAGGATGGCATCGATGTGGTCAGCCAAGAGCGCTGTCGGGCGCGGTCCGAAGGCGGCGACCACATGGGCGGCACCATAGTTTCCCAACAGCGCCGACTGGCTCAGGGACAACCCGTGCGTCAGGCCGTAGAGGACACCGCCGGCGAAGGTGTCGCCCGCCCCCGTTGTGTCTACAGCCCGTGTGGCGAAGCCCGCGACGATTTCTGCTTTGCCGTCACCGTCAATGATGAGCGCCCCGTCGGGGCCAAGGGTGACACACACGCGGGGCACACGCTGCGCCAGGGCAGCTGCGGCTGCAGCCCGGTCATCGAGTCCGGTGAAGGCTCGGGCTTCGTCCTCATTGCAGAACAGCAGATCGATGCCACTTTCTATGACACTGTCGAAACCGGCCTTGAAGGCACTGACGACAAAAGGATCACTCAGCGTCAGTGACACGATTGTGGCTGCCGCACGGGCTGTGGTGGCTGCCGCCTGACAGGCGGCCACACCGTTCTCGGTCGTCATCAGGTAGCCTTCGAGATAGGCGTAGCTGCTGGTGCGGATGACCGACTCGTCAACCTGATGCGGGCCCATTGTGGCGCTCGCCCCGAGGAAGGTATTCATCGTTCGGTCTGCATCCGGCGTAACGAGCACCAGACACTGTCCGGTCGTCCCGGACTGAATCGCTGTCGGGTTGCTGGCGACGCCGGCCGCTTCCAGGTCCTGGCGATAGAAGCTTCCCAACTCATCATCACCCACCTGGAACGCATAATGCGCCCGCCCCCCGAATCGAGCGACGGTGATCATCGTATTGGCCGCCGATCCGCCGGAAGCCTTGTTGACGGGGGCATCACCCAGACCCGTGATGATGTCTCGCTGCCTGTCGCCATCGACGAGAGTCATGACTCCCTTTGTGACGCCAAGATCTGTCAACGTGTCCGGGGTTACGGAGTACTGCACGTCCACCAGTGCATGGCCTAGGCCACACACGTCGTAATTGGTCAAATTTCAACACCCTTTCGAGGTCGCAAAGACCTGTCCAACCGTCGAACTGCACCCGTGCCTGTGTCTCAGGACGAGTCGGTCAAGATAAGCCGACAGGTCCTGCGGGCAACCTGATCGTACTGGCTTCGGGGCAGCACCTCTTGCTACACTTCTGGCACAAGGGTATATTCGGCCCAACTGCAGTAGTATCTCGCCACATTCCATCCACGTGTTCTGGAGCCAAGGTTATCGCCAGACAGCAACAGTCTTTCACGAGAATCAACGAGTCCATCCGGGTCCCTCAGGTACGCTTGATCGACGCCGAAGGCGAACAGATCGGTGTCATCGACACGACAGAAGCCATGTCCATGGCGGATGCGTCGGACCTGGACCTGGTGGAAGTCGCGCCCGAAGCACGTCCGCCGGTTTGTCGGATCATGGATTACGGCAAGTTCCGATTCGACAAAGAGAAGAAAGACAAAGAGGCGCGCAAGAAGACGCACAGCGTGCAGTTGAAGACCGTGCGTATCAAGACCGCCAATATCTCCGACCATGACCTCGAATACCGCTTGGGCCACATTCGTGGATTTCTCGGCGAGGGCAATCGAGTCAAGGTCAGTATGCGCTTTTTCGGTCGCATGATGGCCTACAAGGATCGTGGCCGGGAAGTTATGGAAGATGTCGCCAAAAAGATGGAAGATGTTGCGGCCGTCGATCAACTGCCCCAGATGGAAGGGCGCGAGATGTCGATGATCCTGCGGCCCATCGCCGTCGTCTAGGGGGCCAGGCCCACGGGGGCTGCCGTCGCCTGCAAAGGCCCACGCTGAGTATTGGCTCCCGGGACATCGTCGTACAGAAAAGCCCCCCACTCGGATTCATCGAGTGGGGGGCCTTCTATAATCCAGAGACGAAATCTGAAACTTAGAACGTGAAATCTGAAACTTAGAACCTGGGGGACGACGCTTCGCCTGAGTCCCCGGTCTCGTCCTCAAGCTTGCGGGTAAAGCCGCTGATGCGCTCATCCGCCTCGGTGAGGAGTTTTTCACGTCTGTTCCTTGACCGCAGGACCTCGTCGGCAATCTCCATGGCCGCAAGAATAGCGACCTCCAATGGGACCCGACGCTTTATGGTCTCGGCGATCCTGCGCATCCGCTCATCAAGGAACGTAGCTGCGTCCTGAATCGCCCCGGTATCAACCGAAGTTGACCCGATACGGTACTGATGATCGAAGATCTTGACGACGGTCCTGGTCTGTTCGGACATGCTCAGTCGCCCTGATCCGATACGGAACAGCGAAGTAAAATTGGGGACTTCCGCGATCTCCCCTTACTCCCGGAAGCCCCCGATACTGCTCGCTTCACCACGTGGCAGGACACAAGATATGGGGGCGTTTTTTGAAAGTCAACCATCATGTTGCGCTTTTTAACTTTTTTGTTTGGGTTGGTTTTGGCGCGACCGCAGTAGACCTGCTCATCGCGTTGCGTCAAAGACGGCCATGCAGGATCTTACAGCATCATGGCCACTGAATCGATTGAGAACTCTGCAGAACAACGACAAGGCTCTGTTTTATTGAAAGATAGCGACGACCTGTCTCGCGCGCTCGTCGAGGGGATCGATGGTGATGTCCGCCTTGATTCACTGACACGGCGACTCTACGCAACCGACGCCAGCATCTACGAAATTGAGCCGGTGGGAGTCGTCCTGCCTCGTTCCACAAAGGACGTCATACACGCCGTGCGGGTTGCAGGAGAGCGTGGACTGTCGCTGCTGCCCAGAGGCGGGGCAACGAGTCTGGCGGGCCAGACCGTAGGGCAGAGCCTCCATCTTGATTTTTCCCGATACATGAACCGGATCCTCGAGATCGACGTCCCGGGGCGCACGGCGAGAGTTGAGCCAGGGGTTATTCTCGATGAACTGAATGCCGCGCTGGCACCCTCCGGGTTGATGTTCGGCCCCGACGTGTCGACAAGCAGCCGTGCCAATCTGGGTGGTATGATTGGCAACAACTCCTGTGGCGCTCATTCCATCATTCATGGCAAAACGATGGACCACGTCACGGGACTGACGGTTGTTCTTGCCGACGGCACTGTCACCACGTTGGGCCCCGTTGACAGTGCAGAGGATCTCGCCCGACGATGCGAGCGGCCCGGGATCGAAGGAGCCGCCTATCGAGAGGTGTGTGCCGTTCTCGATTCTCACGCAGATGATATCGATGCCAGCTTCCCCAAAGTCATGCGTCGAGTCTCCGGGTATAATCTGGACGCCCTCCGCGGGCCGGCGCCTTTCGACCTGAGTCGCCTGGTTGTCGGTTCCGAGGGTACCCTGTGTGCCATCGTTGAGGCGCAGATCCGTCTCGTTGAGCGGCCCCAACACACAGTCGTCATGGCCTGCCACTTCAACGATCTCATCGAAGCGATGCAGGCCAATCTGCTCGCCCTCGATTCATCGCCGGCTGCTGTGGAACTGATGGACCGTGTTCTGATGGACCAGACACGCGGTCAACTGGAGTACGAGCCGCGTCGACGATTCCTGCAAGGGGATCCCGATGCCCTGCTCTGTGTGGAGTACTACGGTGACAATGAAGTCGAGTTGCGCCACAAGTGTGACGATCTCGAGTCTCGTCTGCGGAGCGCCAACCTCGGCTACGCCTTCGTGCGGGCCCATAGCGCCTCCGAACAGAAGGATATATGGGACCTGCGCAAGGCCGGACTTGGGTTGCTGATGGGTATGAAAGGTGACGCCAAACCCACAAGCGGTATAGAGGATACATGTGTTCCCGTGGAGCATCTGCCCGAGTATGTCGCAAAGGTTCGACAGCTCCTGCGTGACCATGGGGTTGAGGTCTCCACTTTCTACGGCCATGCCAGTGTCGGTGTACTGCACATTCGCCCGGTGCTGGACCTGAAAACGAAAGAGGGGATCGCCACACTCCGAGCACTCGAGCAACGCATGAGCGACTGGGTTCTCGAATACGGAGGCTCCATGTCTGCCGAGCATGGTGACGGACTGGCTCGAAGTGAGTGGATCCTGAAGATGTTTGGTCCGGCAATGGTGCAGGCCTTCACGCGCGTCAAGCATGCTTTTGATCCCGCCGGGATCATGAATCCCGGCAAAATCGTCGATGCACCCCCCATGGATCAGAACCTCCGCTATGGCGAGGGCTACCCGGTAGCGGACGTGCCGACTTTCTTCCGCTACGATGAGGCAGGCGGTTTCCAGCAGGCCGTTGAGATGTGTTCAGGTGTCGGGCAGTGTCGCAAGAAGCTGGTCGGAACCATGTGTCCCTCATACATGGCAACTCTTGAAGAACAGCACAGCACACGCGGGCGGGCCAATGCTCTGCGGGCCGCGCTCAACGGGGACCTGCCGGGGGATGGCCTCGACAGCGAGGAACTCTTTGCCGCGATGGACTTGTGTCTGGAGTGCAAGGCCTGCAAGGCCGAATGTCCGTCGAGTGTCGATATGGCGAAACTCAAGTACGAGTTTCTTGCCCAGTACTACGGCAAACGGGGGTTTCCACTGCGTTCCCACCTGTTTGCTCGCATCGACATGTTGAATCGCTGGATGTCGCCTCTCGCGTCGCTGTTCAATGTCATCATGCGCAGCGCACCGAACCGGTGGTTGCTGCAACGCCTCTTTGGTATCGACAGCAGGCGCCGCATGCCCGCTTTAAGCAAAGAACGATTCTCGACCTGGTTCCACCGGCGACCCGCAACGACCGCATCCACCACACGCGGAACGGTTGTGTTCTACAACGATACGTTCACTGAATACAACGAGCCCGAGATTGGTCGCGCTGCCGTCGAACTCCTAGAAGCGGCCGGCTTC
>CALFPI010000010.1 GCA_937919035.1 uncultured Gemmatimonadaceae bacterium | reverse complement strand
ATTTCGGCAACACGAGTGCCGCCGGGGCCCCCTGTGTTCTCTCTCAGCACTGGGACGAACTGGCTGACGGCGACAGTGTCGTCATGGTTGTTGTCGGATCGGGATTGACCTGGTCCAGTCTCTGTATCGACGTGGGGTAAGACATGCTGTACGCGGAATACACCGAGCGGGACCATTTTACCTACGAGGAACTGCTGGGCCTGTCCCAGGGCAATCTCGTCGATGACGCCCCCGAGCAGTTCATCCGGTTGCCGGCGCCACCCATGCTCATGCTCTCCAGAGTGGTCGAGCTCGAACGCCGTGGGGCCCGCGGGCGCATTGTCGGTGAGCAGGACATCAACGTCGCCGACTGGTTCTTCCACTGTCACTTCCGTGGCGACCCGGTGCAGCCGGGCTGTCTGGGAGTCGACGCCATCTGGCAGCTCGTCGGTCTGTATACGTCGGTCTGCGGCGCACCCGGCTCCGGTCGGGCCCTGGGCTGCAAAGAGGTTGAGTTCGCCGGGCAGATCCGCCCGTACAACAAGGTGGTGCGGTATGAGGTCGACATCCGGCGCTTCTCGCAGCTGAAGGAATCCGGCTCCGCCGTCTCCATCGGCACAGCCAAGGTCTTCGTCGATGGTGAGCACATCTACACCGTAAAGGATGCCAAGGTGGGCATGTTCCTCGACATCGGTTACCCCGACTACCCCAGGCGCTCCACCAACAGTCTGGGCGGCATCATGGACCGGGGCCAGTAAACGGGAATGCTGACCGCCGAAGAGGTCCTTGATCTCATTCCCCAGCAGCCTCCCTTCCGTTTCATCGACCGTCTGGTGGAACTGAGCGAGTCGACTGCCGTGGGAGAGTACACCTTCCGCGTCGACGAGAACTTTTACCAGGGCCATTTCCCGGGCAATCCGGTAACCCCCGGTGTCATCCTCGTGGAGACGATGTGCCAGACAGGTCTCGTCGCCATGGGGATCTATCTGCTGGGTCTGGAACTGCCCAGAGAGGAGGTGGCCAAAACGATCACACTCTTCACCGATGCCGAGGTTGAATTCGCCCGGGTTGTGCCACCAGAGGCAACGGTGCGCGTCACAGCAGAGAAGCTGTTCTGGCGTCGGCGCAAGCTGAAATCCAAAGTCACTCTGACCCTCGCCGACGGCACCTATGTAGCCGGCGGCACTGTTTCCGGCATGGGAGTTTCTCGTGAGCAAAGCTGAACGGCGCGTCGTTGTCACTGGCCTCGGCGTACTGGCGCCCAACGGGCACGGTCTCGATGAATTCACCTCCGCCCTGCGTGCTGGCCGCAGCGGCATCCGTCATCATGCGCATCTTGAAGAACTGAACTTCGCCTGCCAGGTAGGGGGCATTCCGGAGAATGTGGAGCAGTTCCAGGGCCAGTATCTGTCAGCCGATGAACTGTTCGCCATGAATGCCAACATGATCTATGCCGCCATTGGCGCCATCGATGCCTGGAAGGATGCCGGCTTCGAAGTTCCGGGGCCTGACGTCGAGGCCGACTGGGAAACGGGCGCCATGATCGGCACCGGTATTGGCGGCATCGACACGATCAGCCAGACCCTGGGACCACGCGTGGACGCCGGCAAGGTGCGCCGCCTCGGTAGCACCATGGTTGAACAGATCATGTCGAGCGGCAACAGCGCCCGCATTGCCGGACTGCTGGCTCTCGGCAATCAGGTGAGCACCAACTCCAGTGCCTGCAACACCGGGACGGAAGCCGTCGTCATGGGGGCACAGCGGATTCGCGACGGCCTGGCAACGCGCATGCTCGCCGGCGGCTCCGAGGGTCACTCGCATTACATCTGGGCCGGCTTCGATGCCATGAAGGTCCTCAATCGCACGAAGAACGACGATCCGGCCGCTGCGTCGCGCCCGATGAGTGCCTCGGCGGCGGGCTTCATTCCCGGCTCTGGTGCGGGCGTGCTCATGCTCGAGGAGCTCGAGTCCGCCCAGGGCCGTGGTGCCCGCATTTATGCCGAAGTCCTTGGTGGCGCACTCAACTGTGGCGGCCACCGTCAGGGAGGCAGCATGACAGCCCCCAATCCGAACAGTGTGCAGCGCTGCATCCGTGGCGCCCTGGCAGACGCCGGCATCGCCGGCACCGAGATCGACGCCATCAACGGGCACCTCACGGCCACCTTCGCTGATCCACATGAGGTCAACAACTGGTCAAAGGCGCTGGAGCGTGCCCCGGCGGACATGCCCTTCATCCACTCGACGAAGTCCCTGATCGGTCACGCTCTCGGTGCCGCTGGTGGTCTGGAGTGTGTCGCCTCGATCCTCGAACTGCACCACGGCTTCGTCCATGGATCGATCAACTGCGACGATCTGCACCCCGAGCTGGAGGCCTTTGCCGGAGCCGTCGTGCATGAGACCATCGACCTGCCCAGCCTGAGGACCATCGCCAAAGCGAGTTTCGGTTTCGGCGACGTCAACGGTTGCGTCATCTTCCGCAAATTTGCCTAACTTCAAAACGCCCGACCGCACACCCTCACGCAATAAGGACTGCTATCATGGAAAATCAGGACGTCTTCGACAAAGTCGTTGAGATCCTCAAGCCCTTCGCCAAGAATGAAGAAGCCCTCGGCAACATCTCCCTCGAGACGTCGTTGCAGAAGGATCTCGAGGTCAACTCCGCCCGCCTCGTGGACATCGTCCTCGAGATCGAGGACAGCTTTGATATTGAAGTCTCCGACGACGACGCCGATGGCGTCAATACCGTCGGTGATGCCGTCAAGTTGATCGTCGCCGCAACCAGCTGACGCCGGGCGACCGATACGGGTTGACTGACCCTCCTGCGCTTCCGATGACCGACTCAGGCGCCGGCGACGGACGGATGCAGATTCCGTCTGCTGAGCTGGATAGTCTGAGCGGCATCGAGCGCCGGGGCCTGCGCTTCGCGAGCTGGATCAACGCCTCAGCGCTGCATTCGGTGTCCCACTGGATCAATACCCGGATCCACCGCCGTTGGATCCAGTGGTTTGCCATTTCGCGGCGACTGCATACCATCGGCCTGGAGCGGCTGATCGATACGCCCCACGATCGGGGCGTTCTGATCGCCTCCAATCATCGCAGTTTCTTCGACCAGTTCATCATCGCCTGCACGATTTACCAGGTGACCCGACGGTGGCCGCGGTTCTACTTTCCCGTCCGCTCTGAATTCTTCTACGATCATCCCGTCGGGGTGTTCCTCAATACCATCGTCACCTGCGCCACCATGTTCCCTCCCGTCTTTCGCGCGCGCAGCAAACGCGGCGTGACCCGCGCCGGCCTCGATTTCCTCGCCGCCGAGCTGCGCTCCCCGGATACGCTGGTTGGTATTCATCCGGAGGGCACCCGCGGCAAGGGCCCCGATCCCTATGAATTGCTCGCCGCCGAACCGGGCTTCGGCAAGGTCGTACTGCAGGCGCGTCCCATCGTCGTGCCCGTCTTTATCCATGGCCTGAGCAACGACCTGTTCCGCGAAATCCGCAGCAACATCACCGGCCGGAATCCTGTCATCGTCGTCTTCGGTGAGCCCGTCGATCTGTCCGCGTTTGATGACGAGGATCCACGTCTGTTACGCAATCAGGTAAAGGTTGGACGGCGGGTTCTGGCAGAGGTGGCGCAACTGGCTGAGCAGGAAAAAGCGCTGCGCCGGCAACTCACGGACTGATCTACAGCAGGGCACACGCCACCCACGGACCATCGTGGGACAGACTCACATCCACAGCCAGTCGCTGGCCATCATGCAGCATCCCCGGGGGGGCGAGATCGTCACGGAAACGACGATCTGTCTCGCGGTCCACGCTGAGCGTTGCCGGCGCCAGTCCGAGGCGTCCCGCAGCGAGCCGCACGGCCAGATCCCGCGCTGCCACACTCTCCCCGGTCGCCGCGTCGCGTCGCTCCACAGCCCACACGGGCTCCCCCTCACCGTGGCCGGCAATGGCATGGACCCACTCCTGTCCGTGGGTCACGTAGAGCCACAGTTCCACCTGATCATGTGTCACCCGTGTCGATGCTGCATTCACGATGAACCGACGCGGCGAAAATGCGATGCCCGGTGTCATCTTGGCGACCACCTTGTAGCCGGCTTCCTTGGCGGCGAACAACGACCACAGCAGCCGATGCGGATCGTCGCTGGCGGCAACGCGAGCGACTTCCTCGGCGCCGCAGACGCGGGCGACGAAACGGCTGCGCTCGAAGTGGCCGGCAATGTGGGGATCACAGAGGTCGACGACATCGTTGCCGACGTGGCCCATCATGGCCCGATGATCAGGTAGAGGAGCGAACCAACACCGTAGGCGGTACTGCCTCCCAGCACGAGCCATCCGGCGCGATGATTCTTCTTGATTCGATACCACAGATAGATGCCTGTGAGGGGAAACAGGATCATTGCCAGGCTCGCCAGGTCGACGAACAACCCCCAGACGAAGTAGCGCGGGCCACCCGCGTAGCCATGAAAGTGGTGCAGCCGATTCAGCGTGCCCGTGGCATTGGCTGTCTCCGTCGTCAACGTGACAGCCGCATCGCCAGGGCGCACCAGCAACTGATTATTGGTCCCGGGGCGGCCCCAGTCAAAAGTCCAGGCACCGTTGTCCTTTTGCTGCCTCTTGCCCGGGCGCCCGCGCAGGTCCAGTTCGTCAGCCAGCTTTGGTTGCCATGTGCCCGCTTCTTCCGGCGTCAGCTCCGGCGCCATACGCGCCGCCACAACGGAGGAGAGCTCGCGGGTGGTGGTCTCGCTCGTACCACGGGGAAACCAGTCGCCGTTGGTCATGACGAGTCCGGAGAGACCGTACATGAACAGTGCCGCCGCCAGAATCAGGCCGGTGCACAGATGCACGATCCGTATCAGGAGATACATGTCTGTCTCAGCCGATGATGTAGAGCATGAACAGGACCGAACCACCCGAACCCAGGCCAAGCATCCACCAACCCGAACGACGCCAGCCGGGGCGCAACCACCAGAACCAGATGCCGCTGAGGACGGAGAACAGCAGAGCCCAGGTGGAGATCTGGGTATAGAGGCTCCAGCTTCTGCTCCAGGTCGAGTTGGGCATCTTGCCCAGGCCGTGCAGGCCGAGAACGGCGCCGAGCAGACCGCGGCTGGTCTCCTGCACCTGCACGCTGCCCGTCACCTGATGGAGCAGAACCCGGTACTCCCGCGAGGGACGGTTGACGAAGAACAGCAGCTCCTCCGGCTGCGGATGCGACATGCGCCAGTACGGCACCCAACCGACCAGCTGCAACCGATCGCGCGCGGCTTCGGCGATGGCCTGGTCCTTGTCGAACATGGGCACATCGATGTTGGTCTCCCAGGTTGCGCCGGAAGCATCCGTCGGGCGCAACTGGTGATTGAAGGCGATGCCGCTGACGCCATAGATGATCATGTAGCCGGCACAGAGGAGACTCAGATAGATATGGATGTCGAGGAGGATCTTCTTCATCGGCAACAACCTTGCCGCCATTCCCCACCCCTTCTATAGTACATGATCATGTATGACACACTCCTGCGAAACGGCCATGTCCTCGATGGCACCGGTGCCCCGGGCCGGGACGTCGATCTGGCCTTCCAGGATGGGCGCATCGTCGCCATCGGCGAGCTTTCTGCGGCCAGCGCCCACGAAACAATCGATGCCGCCGGTCACTTCGTCGCCCCCGGCTTCATTGACATTCACACCCATTCCGATCTGACCCTCGTCATCGAAGGGCGCGCGTCCTCGGCCGTCGCCCAGGGCATCACAACACAGATCGCCGGCAACTGCGGCGTGTCCGCCGCCCCCACCCTCGATCACGTGCCGTACTATGGGCCCCTCGACCCGGCCATGACCCGCGGCATGGTCTGCGACTGGACAGGTTTTGACGAGTATTTCGCCCGCCTGTCCGGACAAGGCATAGGCACCAATGTGGCGACGCTTGTGGGCCACGGCAACATCCGTGTTGCCGCCATGGGTTGGGAGGATCGTACCGCGACAACAGCCGAACTGGACCGCATGTGCCAGTTGACGGCCCAGGCCATGGAGGATGGCTCCCTTGGGTTGTCGAGTGGTCTCGCCTATGCACCCGGCCCCTATGCACCCCTCGCCGAACTGGTCGAACTGGGTAAGGTTGTGGGGCGCTACGGGGGCCTCTATACAAGCCACATCCGCAACCAGACCCTGGGTATCGCCGACGCTGTGGGTGAAGTCATCGCCGTCGCCGAACAGGCGGGCATCACCGGCCACGTATCACACATGCAGCCCGGTTCACCCATGCACGGCGCCACCGCCGACCTGCTGGCGACGATCGACGCGGTGCGGGCCCGCGGCATCGATGTCAGCTGTGATGCAATCCCCTACACCATCGGCTCAACCACGCTCAAGTCGCTGCTGCCCCCGTGGGCCCTCGACGGGGGCGACGAGGCGTTGTTGCGACGCCTGCGTGATCCGGAGCAACGCCACAGGATCAAGACGGACACCATGACCCATGGCGCCGAGAGTGGCGGCAGCCGCAAGCGCAACCTGGTCAAGGATGGCAGTTGGGAGCGGATCTGGCTGGGTAGCGCCGCAATCAATGCCCATCTGGCGGGCAGGAGTTTTGCCGAAATCGGCCAGCTTCGCCGCCAGGACCCGCACGACGCCGTGCTCGATATCATCCTCGAGGATGAGGCCCGTCCGTGGATGCTCGCCGAGGATGTATCCGAAGAGGACTTTCTCAACATCGCCCGCCACGAAACAGGCGGGGTGATCTCCGACGGCTTCAGCCTGATCCCTGAAGGTGTGCTGGCGGAAGGCAAACACCACCCCCGCTCGTACGGCGCGTTTCCCTACTTTCTGCGGCGCTTCATCCGCGAGCAGGGCGCCCTCACCTGGGAGCAGGCCGTGCACAAGTTGACGGGTCATGCGGCGGCTCGCTTCGGTCTGGCCGACCGTGGTCTGCTGCGCGAGGGTGCCTGGGCGGACGTCGTCATCTTTGATCCGGAGACCATCGCCGAAGGGGCCAGCTTTGACGATCCGTATCGCTATCCACAGGGCATCGACATGGTCTTCGTTAACGGCGTTGCTGCCGTGCGCCAGGGCCACCTCACCGACAGCCGTTCCGGACGCATTCTGCGTCGGGCGGCCTGACATTCCACAGTTCGTTAGCCAACAGACAGAAAGAAGGCTGCAATGGCTTCCCTAGGTTACGACGATACCGACTTCATCCCCGGACAGCCCTACCGTGTACACGACAGTCAGCGGCCGCAACCCCTTGTTGTCACGCCGGGTGACGAAACGGGTGCCCCCCCTTCTGACGCCATCGTCCTGTTCGACGGCAGTGACCTGTCCGAGTGGGAGAGCGTCAAGGATCCGGACGCCGACGCCGGCTGGAAGGTGGAGAATGGCTACATGGAGGTCGTCAAGGGCACCGGCGACATCCGCACCGTCAAGCAATGGGGGGACTGCCAGTTGCACGTGGAGTGGGCCGCCCCGGAAAAGGTCGAAGGCGACAGCCAGGGCCGCGGCAACAGCGGCGTGTTCCTGCACAGCAGCGATATCAGCTCCGGCTACGAGATCCAGGTCCTAGACTGTTACAACAATCCGACCTACGCAGATGGCACAACGGGCGGCATCTATGGTCAGTTCCCGCCCCTGGTGAACGCCTGTCGCAAACCGGGCGTGTGGCAGAGCTACGACATCATTTTCGATGCCCCCGTATGGGACGAGGGCTGGCTCGTTGTTCCCGCCGCCGTCACCGTAATCCTGAATGGGGTGCTGTTGCATCACCGGCAGGAGGCCATGGGCCCCACGGGCCACAAGAATGTCGCCACCTACTCGACCCCCGATCCGGACGTGGGTGGGTTGCGCCTGCAGGACCATGGAGATGCCGTGCGCTTTCGCAACATATGGGTGCGCTCCCTCGCTGGTTATGACGCCGAGTAATAATCAATGACACGATGCCTTTCTGTCGTGGCGCAGGGACGGCGGTCGCAAGGCCGCCGTCCTTTGTTGTTTGCCCTGTTGCTGGCGTTGCTTGCAGCGCCAGCATGGCCGGCGGACGTCGCCATTGTACGCTCCGACGATGCCGCCCTGCCGGCACCGGTCGCCGCCGATGCCCGCCTCGATTACACGCACCACATTCGGCCCATGGTTCGGCGCGCCGTGGAGCAAGGCGGCCTGCGCGCTGTGCTGGACGCCGCCCGTCCGGGGGCCGATGGCGTCGTCGATGTTGTCTGCAAGGTCAACATCGTCCACGCCACACACGAGCAGGGGGATGTCACCGACTGGCGTGTGGTCAAAGCCGTCCTCGAGGCAGTCGACGAGATGGCGCCGGCGGCACGCCTGACGATCGCCGAAGGTGGCGTGTGGGTTCCACCGGAGCGACAGGACGTGATCCGTCTGGCCGGACACATCGAGATCGGCGACGGCTTTGCCACGGCGGGATACCGCGCCCTGCTCCAGGACGCCGATCTGGCGGGCGTCGACCTGCACATCGTTGATCTCAACTACGACGAGGCAATCGCAGTCACGCCCCCCGGTGGTGGCCTGATCGCCGACAGCTACTGGGTGCCGCGCACCGTGCTCGATGCCGACGTCATGATCAGCGTACCCGTGATGAAAGTCACCGGCGCCGTGGGCATGACAGTGGCCATCAAGAACCTGATCGGCATTGGGCCGGGGCTGAAGTACGGCTGGCCGAAGGGAGGGGGCTGGCCACCAGGCAGTGGCAATCCCGGCATCTGGCACACGGCCCGCACCCTCGATGAGACCATTACCGATCTGGCCGGCGTCGCCGGTGTCGATTTCGCCGTCGTCGACGCGATTGTCGGCATGGAAAAAGCGCGCATCATCGGTGACGGCGGGCATCCCATACGGACCAATATGGTACTGGCCGGCAACGATCTGTTTGCCGTTGACGCCGTGGCGGCGCGCGTCATGGGCATGAACCCCGATGACATGGAGTTTCTGCAACTCGGGATGCGTCTGGGGTTGGGCGAAGGGCGACTGGAACAGATCCACGTACACGGCGACGCCGCCGCCCTGGCCCGTCCCTTTGAGAAGCACCCGGCCGACTGGGGAGACAACGGCGAGTACGGCCACTACGGCATGTCCAACCGCACTTGGTTGTTGCGTGGCCCTTTTCCGTTGGAGCCGGACACGACCCCTGACCTGGACGCTCGCCCCGCAGCAGGCGAGGCTGGCTGGTCGATGCCGGTCTATTTCCACGACGACAAGATCGATCTGGACCGCTACTTCACAGACCCCACACATGTTGTCGCCTGGGCCTACGCTGAGTTTTCCTCGCCCCGCAACGAACCCGCCGAGCTCTGGGTCGGCTCCGACGAAGGGCTGACGATCTGGCTCGACGGCAGGCAGATCTACAACTACGTCGGTCGGCGACGACACCACCTGCCCAATGAACGCATCCCCATCGACCTGACGACGGGATGGCACCGCGTTCTGGTTCGTGCCGAGCAACAGCGGGGCGGCTTCGATTTCAGCATCAAGGTCTCCGAGATCCAGCCCGACCCCCGCTACGACGGCAACACACCCTTCGGCTTGCGCTGGCGCGTGCCAAATGCCACCGATGCTCCAGCGACCGAAGTCTACGTCCTCGGTGACGGGCGCCAGCCCCGCGAACAATGGTTCGAGGCCCACGAAGTACAGCTCATCGAGCCCCACCGGGTATCGATGTCGGCCTATCTTCCGTGGCTTGCTCAGGCACCGTGGGTACGGCTCGAATGGCCACAGTTGTGGGCCAGGGAAATGTCGCTGCAGGCAGAGCTGCAGGCGGACCGAATCGACGTCCATGTCGACAACGTCAACAGCTTTCGGCTCCAGTCCGTGGGTGCCCTGGACGATCTTGACGGACCCCGACAGGTTGTCGTCAATGGTCGGGATGTGGGTACGCTGAAGCCGGGGTTTGTGGAAGTCCGCCTTGCCGCTCAGCCGGACGGCGAGTGGACGGTTGCCCCCGCCAAACCCATCGACTGGGATGCCATCGGTTTCATCGGCCAGGCAGGCGAGGCCCTGAGCCGTGACAGCCATCCCCCGGGGGCCTGGGACTCCGATCTGGGCAACTGGTTCTGTGATGCCGTGCTCTTTGCCACGGGTGCCGACGTCGCCTTCCAGAACAATCCGGGCATCCGCGCCGACCTGCAGCAGGATGCGATCTCCATCCGTGATCTGTTCGCCATGAACTTCCCCAACAGGTTGCAGACCTTCGAGCGTTCGGGACAGCAGTTGCTCGCCATCCTCGAGTTCGACCTGCGCGACGGCAAGGACCGCCCCATGCAGGTCGCCGGCATGCACTACAGCTTTGATCGATCCAGACCCGAGGGCCAGCGGATCGTCGCTGCCGACATCGATCCGGCGGCGACCTACACGATCGCCGCCGAAGCCTATCTCGTGCAGCGCGGCGCCCGGTTCTTTGGCGCTGCGGTCGAGAACTGGACGGACACCCAGACGGAGATGGTTGATGCCCAGATTCGTTACACACAGCACCAGGACACGGTCATGGCGCCGGCGCGAGGGCGGATCCGCGAAGTCGGGCGGTAGGCGTATCAGCTACAGGCACAGGCACAAGCAACGACATCTTCGACGGTGGCAATGCCGATCTTGTGACGGGCGGCGAACTTCTCCAGATCATCGCGCCGCGCCATTTCACCTGCATCGGTAAGGATTTCTGACATCATCGCCGCCGGAAACAGCCCGGCGAGGCGCGCCAGACCGACGGAGCCTTCCGTGTGGCCCTGGCGAGCGGCAAAGCCCTGCTCATGTTCGGCCAGGGGCTGCACGTGGCCTGGCACAACAAAATCCTCGGGACCGGCCTGGGCCAGCAGTGTCTGGCGCACGGTCTCGGCGCGGTCGGCCGCAGCAATACCGCTACGGATGCCGTGGCGGGCGTCAAATGGCAGGCCCATGCGTGGGGTCATCTGCATATCACCGCCGTGCGGCTCGATGAGGGCAATGCCCAGTTGTCGCAGATGATCCTGCGTCGTCGACAACAGAAACATGCCGCGCGCCTCGCGCATCATGAAGGCCGCCCTGTCTGCCGTGAGGTGCTCGGCGGCAATGATCAGATCCCCCTCGTTTTCGCGGTCGCGTGAATCGACCAGGACCAGAAAGCGTCCCTCCTGCATGTGCTCAATCGCCTCTTCTGCGGTTACATATGGGCTCAATACCGTTTCATCCGTGTCGTGCCGTACCAGTGCATGGTGCGTTCCACCATCTGGCGGCGCGCAGTATCTGCGTGGGGCTGGTCGTACAGATTATAGAGTTCGTCAGGGTCCGTCTGTAGATCGTACAGTTCGCCATAGTTCTCGCCAAGGAACAACACCAGTTTCCACTCGCGGGTGCGCGCCATGACACGGGCGCCGTGCTCGGAGAAAACACACTCGTGCAGCACCGGATTCTGGCCAGCCAGCAGTGGCTGCAGCGACACGCCGCAGGCATCGGCCAATGGTGTCAGCCCGGCCATGTCGAGAAAAGTCGGCCCCAGATCAATCGCTTCGACCAGCGGCGCGCGCACCCCCTGCCGCGCAACACCAGGACCGGCAAATACCAGGGGCAC
>CALFPI010000009.1 GCA_937919035.1 uncultured Gemmatimonadaceae bacterium | reverse complement strand
GTACCAACGCCGACAGTTTCTCCAGCAACTCCTGCGGGCTCAGCAGCAGCGCCGTAGTACCGTCCGCCCACGGCCTCTTCAGGGTAAACTCCAGCCTCTCTGCATGGACGAACTGCGGTGGGACATTTGCCAGACTCGGCGTCCGTCCATCAGCACAGAGTCGTGGCCTCGAACGGGTACGGGTGCAGGAGTTCTCCGCCCGTCGGTGTTACCCGATACACATCCTCAAAACGAACGCCGCCCACTCCGGGAATTGCCAGAATGGTGTGACCGATGGTGACGGTCATGCCTTCGCGGAGCTTTGTCTTTCTGTGCGCAGGAATGATGGTGGATGCCGGATTCTCCTCGAAGCGAAGCCCGATGCCGTGAGAGATACCGTTCAGGCGGTAGTCACCGAGGCCGTTGTGCTCACAGATCGCCTTTGACAGTGCGTCGAGTTCGGCGACAGTAACCTCCGGTTTCAACGCGCTCTGCGTGGTCTCGCACATCTGTCGGTAGGTATCGAGCAACTGGGCCTGCACCGGGTCCGGGTCGCCAACGACATAAGTGCGTGCCAAGTTGGCACAGTAGCCATCGAGTTGCGGAGTCAGATCTACGACGACCAGATCGCCCGGCTGAATGGGCTTCTTGTCCACTCTTCCGTGCGTCCAGCAGCTGCGGATTCCGGAGTTGATGTGGATCGGAGTGCTGGTACCATCCGCACCGGCCTTCATCATCGTGTAGAGGACCTCGGTCGCGATCTCGTGGCCCGTAGTGCCCACACGCATGAGCTGCCTGGCGCGGTCCATTCCTTCAGCCGCGATGCCTTGGGCTTTGCGCATGAGATCGATCTCGGCAGGCTCCTTGACCATTCGAAGTTCGTCCATCACCGGATCGGAAGAGACCAGGTCGACCTGTGGGTTGACCCGCCTGAATAGATCGACAAGGAATGCCGGGGTATGGAACCACATCTGCATGCCGACCCGCGGCCTGGCGTCCGGAGCGGGCGATACCCCCGGAGGAGGACCGCCGAAGAGCGATCGAAACGTCTCTCTGACGTTGGAGATCTGTTCGCCGACGTGGGTGAACACTTTCACCGACTCGTCACCGAGTTCCTGGCGCAATTCCGGTTCCTCCGCAGCAAAGCTGATCAAGACCGGCGGTCCTGCGGCAGGGAGGATGGCACGCGGCTGCGAGCGTGTCTCACCGAAGAAGTACGTGTAGTCGTCATGGTTCATGATCATCAGGCCGATCATATTTTCCCTGGCCATCAGCTCCTGAGCCCGGCGTATTCGGTTCAGGTTCGGCTGCACAGATGTCTTCGCATAGATAATCTCCGTGGCGTTGGTCTGGGACGGCGAAACGGTGCCCGAGTCGGAAGTCGTGATCTCCGCCTCTGCCCTTAGCATACACACGAAGGCACTAGGCGTTGGTGCATGGTTCGCGAAGGCGGGAGTGATCAGGCGGTAGAGGTAGACTGCCGACCAGGCGCCCTGGCTGGTCCACCGATTGCGCCCAAGTGGATGAGCGACGACGGCCGCGCCTGCTGGATGGTGTTCTCGGGGAGCGACAACTTCTGCGTGCGGCGGACGGTCTTCCAGACCGCCTCGTAAGCTGGCGGTCCCACCCCAGAGCCCCGGCCAACCGCCTCTGCAATCGAGGTCGTGGCCCCCGTGGCGAGCAGTCGAAACTCAGTGTATCTAGCTGTCTGCTCAACGGCCTCTCCTGGACACGTCTGGGCGCGTGGGCGGCAAGAGTTCATTCGAGAATGCATTGCTCCGACATCAGTTGCCCTCGCGATCCCCTGTCTAGTCCGGTCCGGTTTGGGCTGGTTTTCGAACAGGGGGCAGGACCGTGCCTGGTCGACCTGCGGGCGCCGAAACTCTCTGTATCACATAGAATCCGTATCACATAGAAAAGGGGCGCTCCGAAGGGAGCGCCCCAGTATGGTGGCCCAGAGGTCGGCTTGACTGAACCAACCGGCGCTTGGGATAGGTTTCATATGCTTCAAGGGGTTAAGTGACGATCAGTCGTGCAGTGCAGCCGCAGATCATGGCCTTCCTCTATGATCTGTCCGCCAGCGACGGCACCAACGCCCGTATGAGATGACCATGGTCTTCTTCAGGCCTGGTGATCATCCCGGAAAGAGTGACCCGTCCTCAGGCCGACGACGAACAGGACCAGGGCGACGGCGCCGAGGAAGAACACGGTATCTCCGGGCACCCGCATCCAGCGGAAAAACTGCATCAGATCACTCTGCATGAATTCGCTGCTGCGAGCAAACCAGTAACCGTGTTCGACGGAGGCCTTTGTCTGCAGGAGGCCTACAGGCAGTAGACTCAACACACACATCGCCATGAGACCGCCATTGAGGGCCCAGAAGGAAAAGCGCAGCAGGCTGTCCTTCCACTGCCGGCCGGGGATCAGCACGCGCAGACAGACAAGCATCAGTCCGATGCCGAGCATGCCATACACGCCGAACAGGGCCGCGTGGCCGTGAAGGGGTGTCGTGTTGAGGCCCTGCATGTAATACAGGGCGATCGGCGGATTGATCATGAAGCCGAACAGACCGGCCCCTACCATGTTCCAGAAGGCGACGGCGACAAAGAAATAGATGGGCCACTTGTACCGCTGCACCCAGGGAGAGCTCCGCGATCGCCGCAGGTCTTCAGTCGCGTCGAATCCGACCAGGACCAGAGGCACGACCTCCAGGGCGCTAAAGACGGATCCCCAGACGAGGGCGACCGTCGGTGTGCCGGAGAAATACAGGTGATGCAGCGTGCCGATGATGCCACCGGACAGAAAGATCGTCGCCGACAGCAGGGCCGACGACGCTGCCACGCCCGGTCGGATCAGATTGAGCCGCATGAAGATGAAGGCGATCACCGTAGTCGCAAAGACTTCAAAGAATCCTTCCACCCACAGGTGCACGACCCACCAGCGCCAGTATTCGACCATCGACAGATGGGTGTGCTGTCCCCAGGTCAGCCCGGCGCCGTAGAACAGGGCAATGGCGCCCGTGGACACCGCCAGCAGGGAGACGAGCTGTTTCGTTTCGCCCGTCTTGCGAAGGGCAGGGAGCAATACACGGATCATCAGTCCCAGCCAGAGCAGGAGCCCGATCATCAGGGCGATCTGCCAGACTCGCCCCAGATCTACGTATTCGTAGCCCTGATGGCCCAGGTAGAAGGACATCACGTCCGTCATCTTGTTCTGAATACTCAGCCATTCGCCCGTCAGTGAGCCGACGACGACCAGCAGCAGGGCGCCGAACAACACGTTCACGCCAAACCGCTGCCCCCGGGGTTCATGCCCACTCACCAGCGGGCCGATGAAGAGGCCGGCTGCCAGCCAGGCCGTGGCGATCCAGAACAATCCGATCTGCACATGCCACGTTCGCGTGACACTGTAGGGGAGCCATTCGGCGAGCGGGATTCCGTAGAACCCACCACCCTCGACTCCGTAGTGGGCGGTGATGACACCCAGCAACATTTGTACAAGAATCAACGCGGACACGACCCAGAAATACTTGATCGTCGCTTTCTGCGAGGGTGTCGCCTCCCAGAGGGCCAGTGGATCCGAAGCCGGCGGCTCTGCCTCTTCCTCTCCGCCCCGTTTCGAGGCGTACCACCATGCCATGGCCGAAATGCCTGCCAGCAGCATAATGATGCTGACACCGGTCCAGACGATGGTGTCTCCTGTCGGCCGGTTGCCGATCAGTGGTTCGTGGGGCCAGTTGTTCGTGAAAGTTGTGGTGTCGCCGGGCCGGTTGGTCGATGCAGCCCACGACGTCCAGAAGAAGAAGGCGGACAACTTGTGGAGCCGATCGGGGTCGGAGACCGCACCAGCCTGAATCGCGTAGTCCTCGTTGCCTGCAGAGAAGGTGTCGGCGTAGTGGGATCGATTGGAGCGGAATGCCGCGGCGCGAATGGGATCGATCGTGATCGTACCGGTCGCCGCATCGTAGGTGTTCGTGCGCAACAGACGCGTCAGGCGAGCCGTCAACTGGGCCTGCTGCTCCTCGTCGAGGGCGTCGAATCTGCCGGCGAACTCCGTCTCAGCCCAGTGCTCGAGTATGAAAATCGCTTCCCGATGGAGCCAGTCGGCCGTCCAGTCTGGGGCGACATAACTGCCATGCCCCCAGATCGACCCCACCTCCATGCCGCCGAGGGTTTGCCACACATTCTGTCCAGCGGAGACCTCGCCGCGGTCGATGAGGACCTGGCCATCGGTTGTGGTGACCCTCTCAGGGATGGGCGGCATTTCCTGGTAGATGCGGGTGCCGACCCACCCCAGAACCAAAAACGAAAAGACCATCACGCCCACGAACCACATCCACAATTTCCTCATCTTCCCACCTTCGACGCGCTATCGTGACGGCTTGAAGTCATCACTACTTGGGGCACAAAAACACTCTCAACCGGGCATCCGGACGAAGGCTAAGGTATCGCCAGAATATGAGACGAAGTACCGAGTGCCAAACGGGGAAAATCCGCCGCGCGAGCCATGCAACAACGCCGTTCCATCCCGTAGTGAGAGCCTCGGTCAGCTCTTGATTTCCTTCACCAGCTTGGCCATTCGATCCAGGCACACAGCCAGAAAAATCTCTTGCGCCACGGGCAGCTCCGCCCGCGTTTTGCTGGCCAGGAAGATGTTGACAGCCAGGATGGCAACGTAGACCGTGAGCGCCTCCTTGGCCTGCCCCTGTTTGACCAAGAGCCCGTCGCGCACCAGGGGGACGATCTGTCGTATCGCCTCCAGCCCCCGTTCCGCGTGATCCTCTTCGTACGCCAGGACAAGCTCCTGACAAGGCTGTTGCAGAGCGTCGCGGCACGCCGGGGCGAGGTTCCGGCTGCAACACAATATCGCCGCCGCACCCTTGATCACGCGGGTGACGGCGTCGCCACGCTCGGTGTCGTCGTGAGATAGCAGCCGGTAGAACTGGTCCCCCGCACCCAGCGCCCGACAGACACCGTTGAGCAACTGCATCCGGACCGCCCCCGAACCGAAGTCGTCAAGGTGCCGCAGAGCGGGGCCGACAATACGCTTGTCTCCACGCTCGCTGAGCACATCGATCAGCGTCGGAAACGTCAGACGGTCAAAGGCACTGCCGAAGTGCCAGAAGAGAAGCTCGTGCACCTCTTCTCCGTGGACGGCGGCAAGGCCGCTGATCGCGCTGATGCGCACCCGAGGATCGCCGTCTTCCAGCGCTTCGATGAGTGAGTCGATGCCTTCCGCGTGACCCAGGCGCCCCAGAGCTTCAGCGGCCTCACTACGAATGTCCGATTCTCCGTTTAGCAACTCCTGGACCAGCGCCCCTGTGGCGCTGGTGGAGGCGGTCTCGCCAAGAGCCCGGGCGGCGCTGCGACGCACCTTTGGGCTGGCATCGACCAGAGCCTGCACGAGCTGTTCAATGGCCAGGGGATTGCCGGACCTACCCATGGCATAGGCGGCCCTGGCGCGGGAGTCAGCCGATTTGGCGAGACCGAACACGATCGTGTTGTACGCGTAGCCGAGCACGTTGCCGCGCAGCATCTGCGAAAGCAGGCCGACGGAGGGTTCACTCTTGGTGTTGTGGACGAAGTTGAGCGCCACAACGGGTGCCAACCGCGCCACGACGCTGATCAGGAAGATCAACTGCAGGTTGCCCACCGGGAAACCGAGTATCACCGTGTTCACGTCTCGCAGGGCATGGGCCAGGAAGCTGCCAACCAACGGCCCCAGCGCTCCCACCAGACTGACGGCTGCTGACCAGGAAGCCAGGTAGAACATCTTCTGTGTCCCGTTGGGCAGCAGACCGAAGACCAACGGCGTCATGCTGACGGTGATGCTCGAGAGGATGAGCCCGTTCAACACCATCGCTACCGGCACCAGGTAGTAGGCGTCGGGCCGATTGAAAACCCACAGCAGGGGAATCAGGGAGGCGGGGAGAAGCAGAATCTGCAGCACGGCCTTGCTGCCAAACCGATCGACCAGCCCCGACCACATGCGAAATCCGGCGATGCTGCTGGCCATGAAGCAGGCGTTGTAGATGGAGATCTCGGTATAAGACAGGTGCAGGCGATCCAGCATGAAGATGCTGTAGAACGGACCATCGAGGCCCATGCAGAAGACCCACAACCCGTAAAAGATCACCGCGCGGCGGAAGCTGGCATCCCTGAAGGGCGCGATGAGCGCACTCAGGCTGGCGCTGCTCTGGGTCGGGGCTTCCTCTTTGGGGTA
>CALFPI010000008.1 GCA_937919035.1 uncultured Gemmatimonadaceae bacterium | reverse complement strand
CGCTCGCGCCGCCGCTGCCGGTGTCATCATCGTCGCCGCCGAACACAACGACGGGCTCGTCAGTTACCCCGCCCACCTGCCATCAGTGATCGGTGTGCGCGGCGACAGGGTCCACGGGGACAACACCTACCACTACTGTCCCGGTCAACCGATCGAGTGTATCGCCCGCGGTGACGCCCAGCGGCTGCAGTGGCGCCAGGGCAGGCAGGTCTTCGTTGGCGGCAACAGCTTTGCGGCACCGCGGATCACCGCGATTGTGGTGGGCCTCAAGCGCCAGCACCCGGAGGCGGGCATCGACGAGATCCGGGCACTGCTGCGCCAGGGAGCTGCACGGCTCATTGATCCTGCTCCACGATCCGTCGCTCCCTGGAACTGGCCGGCACCACCGCTGCCACCACTCCACCGCGTGGCGTTGTATCCCTATACCAAGGAGATGCACGCGCTGGTCCGGTTCCAGGATCTCGTGCCTTTTCAGGTTTCTGGCATCGCTGATCCCCCGGGCCGTGGTCAGGTCGGTGCGGATGCGGGGCAGGTGATTGGCGCCGAACATTTCGGCACACCTGTCAGTGGTCGTCTCGCTGCTGCCGTCGAAGGTGCTGAGGCTCTGGTCCTTGGGTATCTGCGGCAACTCGGCGCCCTGCGCGGCCGGGATCTGCATCGGGAGTGTCTCACCCTGGCAATCAAGAACCATCTGCACGTCTTCAGCTTCGAACCATTGCCGGAAGAGCTCTATGGAGACCTGCTCGATGCTGCCCGGGCGCAGGGCCTCAGATTCAGCTGGCCGTGTGTGTCATGCCAGCAGGCCCAGGAGATTCTCGCTGGTCGTGTCCAGCACGGCCCCGTGGATCGGCCGGTGCTGGGTGTATTCGGCACGAGTGCGTCGCAGGGCAAGTTCACCCTGCAGTTGGCTCTGCGCCGCCATTTTCTGCAACAAGGCTACCGTGTCGCGCAGCTGGGCACCGAACATCATGCGGCCCTGTTCGGTATGGATTTCGTCTTTCCCATGGGACATGGCTCGACCGTTGACGCAGATGTGTCCTGCTATCCTGAGCTGCTCGACCGGGTCATGCGACGGATCTGCGTCGAGCGCCGGCCGGATCTGCTCATGGTTGGCGCACAGTCGGGCACGGTGCCCTTTGACCGCAACGATCACCGAACGCTGACACTGGCAACGCTGGCGTTTCTGCTGGGGACGAAACCGGATGCCTGCATTCTGGTGGTGAACGCCATCGATCCCGAAGGCTACATCGAGGCTACCATCGCCGGCCTGCGCAGTGTTGGTCAAACCGAGGTGATCGCCCTGGCCGTCAGCGATCGAGGCAAAGTGGTCGAGGAGCGACACGGACGGTCGTGGACCCGGCAGCGGCCGACGGGTGTGGCCGAACTCGCAGAGATCCTTGCCCACCTGGAAGAGCGCTTCCGGTTGCCCGCCGTGCAGATCACGAGTGCTGCCGGTGTCTCGAGGCTGTGTGCGGCTGCGGTGCAGCACTTTTCACCCAACGACGGGGAAGAGATGACGTGGAAGAAGAGCGCGTGACAGAACGAGTGCGGGAGTTGGTGACGGCAGCGCTGCACCTTCGAGTCGCGCCGGAACAGGTCGATATCGACGAGCCGCTGTTCGGCGGCGACGCGACGGTGGACTCCATGGGGTCGCTGGAAATCGTCGCCGCTCTGGAGCAGGAATACGATTTCCGTGTCCCGGATGACGATCTCCGTGTGGAGCTCTTCGATTCCATCCGGACGCTGGCGCACTACGTGCTGAGACGACGGACTGCCCCCGTCAGGCCAGTCGCTGACAGAGTGCCCTGACAGAGGGCCCTTTCACCAACGAAGCCAGTCGCCTTTAGATCGAGTCGCCTATAGATCGAGTTACTAGCGAACCTTGCCGCGAGCGGCTATCGGCCAGATTGCCTCCAGGCGTCCATTGCGCACCGCGTAGATCTGGTCATGCAGATTCATCGTTGTGCAGCCATGACCAGGGATGAACTGGATCAGGTCCCCGGGCTCGAGGTTGCATCGGCCCCCCTCGGCGCGCAGACGGCCATGCTCCTCCGACAGGGCGTGGCAGGTGAGGAAGCGCAGGCCCTTTGGATCCCAACCGACGTCGATCCCATCGCGGTCGGGCAGCTTCACGAGCGGCATGCCGTGTTCCGGCGTCACCGACTTCAGTCCTGCGTCCGTGATCACTTGTTCCGCGTTGGGCCGATTGGTCACTGTCGTGAGCACCGTCAGAGCGTTGCGGAAGCCAAGGTTCAACGTGCCGTAGGCTGCATCCATCAGGGCATAGGAGCCGGCCTGAACCTCGGTGACGGCGTCGTATGTGGTCGACACGTAGTAGTCGCCCGTTGCGGATGTGGAGACAATGTCGACAACAAGGCCTGCGGCGCGCACGTTGGCCACTGCCGTCGTCAGGCGCCCAAGGCAACCGTGCGCCCCGGTCTCCCGCTGCTTTGCATCGGGTAGGTCGACGACGTGTCCCTGGTAGCCAAAGACACCCGCAAAGCGAACGTGTGGTGCATCGTGAATGGCCTGGGCCAATTCGACGACGTCTGCCGACTCCGCATCGATGCCACAGCGGTTGTGGCCGATGTTGACCTCCACCAGCACACGGGGGCGGACACCAGCGGCACCCGCGGCGGCATCGATGTCGGCCAGGTTGTCCGGATCATCGACGGCAACCATGATGTCGCAGCGGCGTGCCAGATCCATGAGTCGCGGGATCTTGTGCCGTCCCACGACTTCGTTGGCAATCAGGATGTCATCAATGCCGGCGTCTGCCATGATTTCGGCTTCGCCCAGTTTGGCGCAGGTCACGCCGATGGCGCCCGCCTGCAGCTGCAGGTGGGCGATGGCTGGCGTCTTGTGCGACTTGGTATGCGGGCGCAGCTGCTTGCCGGCTTCGGCGAAGTGCGTCGCCAGCTTGTCGATGTTGAATTCCAGATCGTCGAGATCCACGAGCAGAACCGGCGTATCGATCTCGTCGACGGGCATGCCGATGTATTCAGTTGGGGTCACAGGTCCCTGTCCGGTTGATGTGGGCGCCGTCAGTGAAGAGAATGCAGCCTACCAGTCGAGCAGGTTGCCCTGCGCGTCGAACTCCATGTCGGTGGCAGCTGCCAGCACGGACAGATCTTCGCGTCCTTCCATCTCCTTGCCGAAGGCCTCCGAGACGAGCAGTTCACCAAGATGCAGGGTGTCACGAATGCGCAGCACGCGCGCATTCTGCGGCTCGACGAAGCCGACCGTCTGCAGCGCTTTGTCGAGGCATTCCTGATCGGTGGCAAAGTGTACGGGAATGGCAGCGCCCGATGGCGCATTGCCAGTCATACAGTTGATCACCGTCGCCTCGACGTTCATCTGGTCGATGATGCGCTGATGGCAGTATTCGGCCATGCCGATACCGGCGGCGTTGCCGTGCGTCTCCGGCGTCAGGTCGCGGACGAGAATGCGAGTGACCTTGGGGTATTCCTTTTCTGCCGCGGCATGGTCGTTGAACTTGCGGCCGATGACGTTGGTGTCCATGCCGGAACCGGAGATGTTCTTGCCCATGGCATCGATTACGAGCAGGTCGACGCGATCAAAGGGGAGCCGCGGCATCCACTTCTTGGCCAGGATCAGCAGCTCCTTCTCCCGTTGGGCGAAATCCGCCGGTGCGACCGCCTCGATCAGGGCGGTCTGATCATATGGGTTCTCCACGATGGCCAGGCCGAAGAGAATGTTGCACTTGTCGATGACCTGCTGGCCCACGCCGCGAATGATGCGATCGAAGGAATACTGCACGATCGCCTGGTGATAGAGGGCGGCACCTTTGTGCTTGCCGAGGCCGATCAGCATCATCTTGTGCAGGCCGCTCTCGATCTCGCCGACGAAACCGGTATGTGGTTTGATGCGCCCGGCGACAACAACGTGGTCCGCCTCACTGGCATACTTGTCAAAGTAGACGGGTACTTCACCCTCGACGGTGCCGACCTGCACGACCTCCATGGTGGCCCGGATCGGGCAGCCAACGAAGTCCTCCGTCACGCCATAGCTCTCAATGATCTCGCGCTGCCCCTCGGCGGTGCCACCGCCGTGGCTGCCCATGGCGGGCACGATGAAGGGCTTGGCGTCGAGTTGTTTCAGGGCATCAACAATGGCTTTGGTGATGGCGGCGATGTTGTTGATGCCGCGGCTGCCGACGGTGACGGCAACTGTGTCACCCGATTTCACTTTGCCGGCAAGGTTCAGCCCGTCAATCTGTTGTTGGACGGTTGTCGGGATGTCATCAACCCGGGGTGCGTCAAAGTGCTGCTGTACCTTCAGCATGCGTGGTAAAGCCATAGGTCCTGCTCCTGCCTGGTCGAGCGGGGCCGGCGCGCAAATTGCAATCGCTGTGGGCCACGCAAGTCGTGTGGGTGGTGGTTGTTGTCAGATCGCGACGCGGAACAGCGCCTTCATATCGTTGAGCGTGGTCTTGCGGGGGTTCACCGGCACATTGCCGCTCTGCATGGCTGCTTTCGACAGCGCCGCGACGCTGGCCGCCTTGACCCCGACTTCGTGCAACCGTGGCGGAATCCCCAGATCGTCATTGAGTTGCCGTACCTGCTCGACGGCGAGACAGGCGGCGTCGTAGTCACCGAGTCCGGCCGTGTTTTCCCCCAGCGCCTGGGCAATGGTGCCGAATTTGGTGATACGCGCCTGCAGATTGTAGTCCATGACATGGGGCAACAGGATGGCGTTGGCCAGGCCGTGATGCACGCCGAACTGCGCACCCACCGGGTGCGACATGGCATGCACGTTGCCGAGGCGCGTCTGCGAGAAAGCCATGGCGGCCATGCAACTGGCCAGCAGCATCTGTTCGGTTGCGGCCAGTTCATGGTCGTTGGCGCAGGCGGTGCGCAGGTGCTGGCCGATCCGTTCGATCGCACCCAGGGCAAGGCCCTCTGTCAACGGCGTCGCCATGAGGTTGGTATAGGACTCAATGGCGTGGGTCAATGCATCCATGCCCGTCGGACCACCAATCGAGACCGGCAGGGCGACACACAACTCCGGGTCCAGGATCGCCGCCAGGGGCGCGATCTTCCAGCTGATCACCGGGTCCTTGTTCTGCGTCTTTGGATTGGTGAGCACGGCGAAGGGGGTGACCTCACTGCCGGTGCCGTAGGTCGTGGCAATACAGACCAGAGGCGGAATGCTATTGGTGATCTTTGCAGGTGCGCCGAGATACTGATCGATACGGCCACCATGGCTGACCAAAACTCCGACCATCTTGGCCACGTCCATCGGCGAACCACCACCCAGTCCGACAATGGCACCACACTTGCCCTGCGTGTAGGCCCTGGCACCGGCGCTGACGTTACGCGCCACCGGATTGCCGACGACGTCGGTGAACAACTCCCACGAGATCTGTGCATCATCGAGGACGGCGGTGACACGTCCGACAATGCCAGCCTCCGCCAGCCCCTTGTCCGAGACAACGAGGATCTTGACCCCTGCTGGAAGCAGTTGGGGAAGGCGGGCAATGGACCCGGTGCCGTGCACGACGCGGGTGGGCATGCGGAAGTCGGCGATGGTCTGGAATGGCATGGGTTCGTGGCGGGTGAATGTGTGAGGGAGGGGGAAGGTAGGGGGGCCGGTTCGGAGCGGCAAGAATCGCGGCGCGGTGCGGCAATCAGCCCTGGCGTGCCTCGAGTCGAGCGGGCAACTGGGCCAGCCGGTAGATCACATCGCCCGTCGGCGGTCGGCTTCGGTCGTGCTCCAGGTGGATGTAGTGTACACCTGCGGCGGCACTGGCGTCGCGGTCGTAGCGGCCATCGCCGACAAAGACGGCCTCGTCAGGCTGCAGGCCAAAGCGCTCCAGCGCCAGGAGCAGCAAGTCCGGCGCCGGCTTCAGCAGGGCATCTTCGCGGCTCAACAGCAGGTCAAAACGCAAGCCGAAGGTGTCTACCACGTGCTC
>CALFPI010000007.1 GCA_937919035.1 uncultured Gemmatimonadaceae bacterium | reverse complement strand
CGATCATCAGCCCGTTCCACCCACTCAGAATCTTGGTGTCCAGCAGGGGACGCGGGCGCTGCTGGCGAACACGGAGCAACCGTTGCCGCAGCGGCAGCAATGCCTGCTCCAGCGCCTCCTCCGCAAATCCCAGCTGGGTTGCCATCTCTGTCAGGGACCGCGGCATGAACAGCACGCCTCGATCCCCTTCGGGCATCGGCGCCAGAGCGTATACCGCCAGCAACAGTTCGGCGTCCGGGCCAAGCTCCTGCCGGATGTCGGCCTCCGTCCACAGGTAGGAAAGGCCTTCCTCGCCGTCCGTTTCTGAGTCCAGTGCCGAGTAGAAGCCCCCCTCCGGCGAGCGCAGGACCCGGTCGACGAAAGCAAAAATGCCCTGCGCGGCACTGCGGAACTCGTCCAGACCCGTCAGGCGATAGGCGTGCAGATAGACCTTTGCCAGGGGTCCCTGGTTGTACAGCATCTTTTCGAAGTGCGGTACACGCCAGCGTTTGTCGGTAGCGTAGCGATGGAAGCCGCCGCCGAGATGATCATGAATACCCCCGCGTGCCATCTGCTGCAAGGTGTAACGCACCAGGTGCAGAAGTTCCGGATCGTTGCTGCGCTCGTACTCCGCCAGCAGCAGTTCGAGATCCATATCAGGGGGAAACTTCGGTGCATCACCGAAACCACCCTCGGTTTCGTCGAAGCGGTCGCGCAGGCGATCGATGGCTGCATCGACGAGTCTCTGGGTCAACATCGTCGAGTCCCCTGCGGCTCCCTGCGCCTCCTGCGTTGCGCGGACTGCCGCCGTCAGCTTCTCCGCCTGCTCCTCCACATCGAGGGGCCGCTGCACCCAGGCCTCGTGCAGACCAGAAAGCACATCGGGAAACCCCGGGCGGCCATACTTGCCGACGGGCGGAAAGTAGGTGCCGGCGAAGAACGGCTTGCGGTCCGGCGTCATGAACACCGAATTGGGCCAGCCGCCACCACCGGTGAGCAACTGCGTCGCCGTCATGTAGATGGCATCAAGGTCGGGGCGCTCTTCCCGGTCCACCTTGATGTTGATGAACCACTGGTTCATCAGGCGGGCGATCTCGGGATCGGAGAAGACTTCCCGTTCCATGACGTGACACCAGTAGCAGGTCGAGTAACCGACAGAGAGGAAGATCGGCTTGTTCTCGGCCTGCGCCCGTGCCAGCGCCTCCGGACCCCAGGGATACCAGTCCACGGGATTGTGTGCGTGCAACAGCAGGTAGGGACTGGTCTCACCGGCGAGGGCGTTGGTGTACTTCCACGAACCATCGGTGCTGCGCGAAGCAGCCTCATGGTCGTCACCGGATTCGGCGTGGGCCGGGGTGCTGACCATCTCCCGCGGTAGCAGGAGCGCCGCCACGACGAGGAGGATGGTCAGCAGCAGCCCACCGGCAGCGTAGCGTTTGCGCAGGCCAAACCAGCCACCAGACCAGCCGCCGTCGCTCATGCGGGGCGACGCAGGTGACGCGCGATGTCGGCCGCTTCCGGGACCCCGGAAAAACCACCTTCTGTGGTCGTGTAGATCCTGCAGGCTTTGGCGTCACTGGCCGTATCTGCGCCGGCGACGTCGACACCATCAATAAGGACCGTTGGTGATCCATAGAGTGCCGCGTGCGGTGGGCTGACGGGGCTGGCACGGTCCCATTCCTGCCACTGCGGCTCGACCCCTGCCTGCTGGCAGGCGAGACGCAGCACGGCGCGCGCCGCATCTGTGTGGGGACAATCCGGATCGAAAATCAGCTCGATCTTCGTCATTACCCTGCCGCGATGGCGGCGTCTCGCACGATGTCACGCGTCACCTCAAGCAGGTAAGTGACGTCATCGGCATTGACGTTGCGGCTGGTGACGAGGCGCACGCCGTGGGGCGGACGGGCGTTGCACTTGATACCTGCCGCTGTCCAACGTTCGATCAACATCTCCGACGTCCAGCCCAGATCGGCGACACTGGCCATGATGATGTTGGACGGCCGTGGTGCGCGCGTCGCCGTGATGCCGTCGATGGCATTGAGCCCTTCCGCCAGCAGCCGTGCCGTCTCGTGGTCTTCTGCCAGGCGGTCGATCATCTGTTCCAGAGCGACGATGCCAGCT
The DNA here is from genome assembly GCA_937919035.1 of uncultured Gemmatimonadaceae bacterium. Lineage (GTDB taxonomy): Bacteria > Latescibacterota > UBA2968 > UBA8231 > UBA8231 > UBA8231. Next base: position 5,352 of record CALFPI010000007.1, on the reverse strand, counting down.
GCCGCAAGGACCCCGGCCTGGCGCATGGCGCCACCGAGGCGCTTGCGGGCGCGGTGCGCCTCTTCGATGAAGGCGTGCGTACCACACAGCAACGATCCAACCGGGGCACTGAGCCCCTTGGATACACAGAACATGACGGAGTCGACGGTAGCGACGATCTGTCTGACGTCTACACCGAGGGTGGTGGCAGCGTTGAACACGCGGGCCCCATCGAGATGTACGCTCATACCACGCGCACGGGCGGCATCGGCGACAGCCGCCATTTCCTCGACACTCCACACGGCGCCGGCAGCGTTGTTGTGGGAGTTTTCCAGGCAGAGAAGGGTCTGGCGGGGAAAGTGGGGATTGGGCGGCCGCAGGACCTCGTCAAACTGCTGCGGCGTAAAGATGCCCTGTTCACCCCGCACGGAGCGCACCGTGAGACCGGCGATGTTGGCGTAGGTGCCCGCTTCCCAGCAGTAGATATGGGCGAGTTCTTCGGCGATCATCTCCTCGCCGGGGTGCGTGTGGGCAAGCATGGCGCAGGTGTTGCCCATGGTGCCGCTGGGCACGAACAGGGCTGCCTCCTTGCCCACCTTGGCCGCCGCCAGTTCCTGCAGGCGGATCACCGAGGGATCCTCGCCGTAGACATCATCACCGACGTCCGCGTGGTGCATGGCGTCCCACATGGCATCTGTGGGCCGCGTGAGTGTGTCACTGCGCAGGTCTACGATGCGATCCATACGATGTTGGCTCCGCTTTGTTGTGGTCCCTTTATTATGCACACGCCCCAAGCCATTGAGCTGGCCCTTGAGTCCCCCGTTGCGCGCGTCAAATTAACCGGACCGGAGAACCCTGTCGAATGGCCTTCCCATCGCATGGACTCACCCACCGCTCCACCGCCACCGGACGCCGCGGCATGGTTGCTTCCGGTCACCCTCTGGCATCGCTCGCCGGGGTACGCATCCTGCTGCAGGGCGGCAACGCCATCGATGCCGCCGTCGCCACGGCAGCGGCGCTGAATGTCGTCGAGCCCTATATGTCCGGCATCGGTGGTGTCGGCTACATGCACATCTACTCGGCACGGGACAAGGAACACAAGGTCTGCGACTACGTGGGCCTGACGCCGGCGGCGACCGATATCGACATGTACGTCGAAGACGGGATGAAAAGTCGTGGACCCCTGTCCCCCCTGGTGCCAGGCGCCTGCGCGGGATGGATGGAATCGCTGCGACGGTACGGATCGATGGATGCCATCGATGTCTTTGCCCCCGCCATCGAACTGGCCGAGGGTGGTTTCGCCCTGACCGTGAAGAACTCCGCCTTCTTCGCCGGCAGTGTCAATGACCTGCGCCAGTACCCCTCCTCTGCCAGCACCTACCTGATCGACGGCCACTGCCCGCAGCCGGGAGAAGTGCTCATCCAGCAGGACCTGGCCGAAACCTTCCGCACCGTCGCCTCTGAGGGCCCCGATGTGTTCTACGGCGGTGCGCTGGGCGACGTCATCGCCGCCTTCCTCGCGGATGTGGGTGGCATTCTGACGAAGCAGGACCTGCTCGACAACAAGCCGCAGTGGCTCGACCCATTGGGCGTCGACTACCGCGACTGGACAATCTGGGCGCCGCCGGCGCCATGTCAGGCGATTCAGTATCTCGAAACCCTGAAACTGCTGGAAGGCTTTGATATTGCCGGCATGGGCCACAACACGGCCGAGACGCTGCATACCTTCATCGAAGCGGTGAAACTCGCCTGCATCGACCGCATCACGTACACAACCATGGCCGACAGCCCCACAGCCGGACTGCTCTCCGATGGTTATTGTGAAGAGCGCCGCAAGCTCATCGGCGAACGCGCCGGAGTATCCATGGGCGACACCTTCCGCACGGAAGAGCAGCAGGGCGAGATCGCTCCGGGTGACCCGGAACCATGGATGAAGACGGAGTGCACGACGCACTTCGACACGATTGACGCTGACGGCAATGCCGTTGCCTGCACGCAGAGCCTGGGCTCCGGCTTTGGCTCGGCCATGGTGGTGCCGGGCACAGGCGTCGCTCTGAACAACTTCATGAACTGGTTCGACAACGTGAAGGGCAGCCCCAATGCCATCGGCCCATCCCGCAAAAATGAGATGTGCGTGTCACCGGCGCAGGTGTGGGACAAGAACGGCCTGCGTCTGCTGATCGGCACGCCAGGGTCCTACGGCATTCTGCAGACAACACCGCAGATGATCATGAACGTGCTGGACCATGGCATGAATGTGCAGGCCGCCATCGAGGCACCACGCCTCAAGGCGACGCGCAAGTTCAATGTCGATGTGGAGACGCGCATTCCCGCCGACGTCCGCGCCGAACTGGAACGTCGCGGGCACACGCTGTCTGAATTGGGCGACTGGTCTGCTGGTGTTGGTGGCGGTCAGGGCATTCACGTCGATCCCGTGTCGGGCGCCTTCATGGGCGGTGGCGATCCGCGGCGTGACGGCTACGCCCTGGGCTGCTGATGGGAACCGATCCCGGATTCCACCGAACCGTTGGCACTTCGACAGTCGATGCCTGGTGTGAGGACTGCGTCACCGGTCTGGCTACACGTGTCGAGCCCGGTTCGGTCGACGTCGTCGTCACATCCCCACCGTACAACCTGGGCACACGCTACAAGCGCTACGACGACACCCTCTCCCGGCAGGAGTACATCGAGTGGATGGGCCGCTGGGGCGAAGCGGTTCATGGTGCCCTTGCCGATGGCGGCTCGCTGTTCCTCAACATCGGCGGCAAACCCACCGATCCCTGGGGACCCTTTGAAGTCCTGATGAAGCTGCGCGAGCACTTCGAGTTGCAGAATGTCATTCACTGGGTAAAGTCGATCGCCATCCAGAAAGAGGACGTCGGGCGTTATCCTGGCATCACGGGCAACGTGTCTGTGGGCCACTACAAGCCGATCAACAGCCCGCGCTACGTCAACGATTGCCACGAATACATTTTCCACCTCACCAAGAGCGGTGACGTACCGCTGGACCGTCTCGCCGTGGGCGTGGAGTATCAGGACAAGTCCAACGTATCGCGCTGGGGCGGCGAAGGCGCAGATCGGCGTTGCCGGGGCAACACCTGGTTTGTCCCCTATCGGACCATCCAGAGCCGCGACAAGCAGCGCCCACACCCGGCAACATTCCCCGTCAAAATCCCGGAGATGTGTGTGCGCCTCCATGGCCTGGAGCGCACCCGACGCGTCGTCGACCCCTTTCTGGGGATCGGCTCCTCCGCCATCGCCTGCGTGCAACTGGGGGTGGATTTTGTCGGTTTCGAGACGGACGCCGATTACTGCGCTCAGGCGCAACTGTCCGTCGACGAAGCGCTGACAAAGAGGTCGGCGCCGACGCAGTGACAGCATTCGTCGGCGCCGCGCGACTTCGAGGGCTGAAAGAGGCGCAGTGCCCGCCCAGAAACAACTTCACATTTCATCGATAGGCTAGGGCTGCAGGGCGTAGTTCCAGTCCGGCAACGTGTCGGGCAACGTGTCGGGCAACGTGTCGGGCAACGTGTCGGGCAACGTGTCGGGCGGAGCAAGGGCGGTTGTCGCCGGGGAGCCCCCACCAGAGCACCCGACACCACCACCACGGCCGAAGTCCGAGGGTTGATTGCCGCCTGCGCTATGTGAAAGTAGCATTGATCCCTATGTACATCCTGCCTCGCATTCTGACCATCCTCGTGGTCCTATTCCTCGGTCAAGCCCAGGCCGCCGCGCCCAATCGCGTGCTGTCGTTGGACGGCGAGGGCGATTTTGTCGAGTTGCCCGCTGGCATCTTTGCCGATCTGCGCGCATCCACGGTGGAGGCCTGGGTCCGCTGGGAGCAGTTGAGCAACTACGGGCAGGTCTTCGGCTTCGGTTCGCAGCGGCAGTCGATAGGGGTCAATACCTGGGAGAATACGAACGCGCTGCAGTTCTTCATCTACGACGAGCATCGAGCCCTGCACCTGGTCTCCTCGGTTCGCTACTACGACTACGATACGACAACGCCCTTTATCGATACCGCCGATCCTCGGCGCTGGGCCGGCGATCTGTTGACGGGAGAATGGCGCCACATCGCCGCCGTGTCGGGGCCGGGTGGCATGAAACTCTACCTGGATGGCGTGCTGGTCGCCGCTGGAGAATACGAGGGCAGCTTCGCTGCCACCGGCGATGCCACGCGCAATCTGATCGGCCGCGCGCACTGGGATTCCAATGGCCCGTTCAAGGGACAGATCGACGAGGTGCGGGTGTGGAACCGGTCCCGCACGCAAGCGGAGATCCGCGCCGGGATGCAGGCCCCCCTGCAGGGCGGCGAGATGGGGCTGGTCGGCTTGTGGAATTTCGACGGAGTCTGCGCCCAGGATCAGTCGGCGAGCGGCTATCACGGCGTGCTGGTCGGCGATGCGCATTGCGCCGAAGGACCCTGGCCGGCCGGCAGAGAGTCCCCCCCGGCGGTGCTCTACGGCACGGTGCGCAATGCCGGGGGTGCGCCACAGCCCAATGCGCGGGTGCGCGTCGAGCGCGAGGGCGTGTTGCTGGCCCACACCTGGAGCGATACGGCGGGGTACTACTCGCTGATGCTGGCGCCCTGCGCCGGATGCGACCTGGCCGCCGACGGCGGGTTGCAGGGCACGTGGCAACTGGGGCTCCATTGGGCGGCGGGCGAAAGGCAGCGGCGCGATGTGCTCCTGCGCCCGGCGCCGCAACTCGTCGGCCAGGTGACGAGCTGGGACTCGGGCGACCTGCAGCCCCTCATCGCCGTAGAGGCGGTGCCCCATGACTTTCCCGAAGCGGCCGTTGGCGTGCGCACCGACCAGGGGGGCCATTTTCGCTTCAGCAATCTGCGCCCCGGGCGCTACCGGATGCGCTGTCTGGTGCCGGCGGGTCCGGTGTATCTCGACCGCGAGGTCGAGGTGCAGACCGGTGCATCCGAACAGTGGATCCACTTCGAGGTCAAACCCTTCAAGAAGGGGACCTGGCGCACCTTCTCCATCCTGGACGGATTGATCGACAACGACATTCAGGCGCTGTACCGGGACGAAGAGGGCATGCTGTGGTTGGGTACGGCGGGAGGGCTGTCGCGTTTCGACGGCTCGGCGTTTGAGAGCTTCACCACGGCCGAGGGTCTGGCGCACGATGACGTGCGGGCGATCTGGGGCGATGGCGAGATCCTGTGGCTGGGCACGGCAGGAGGGCTGTCGCGTTTCGATGGCTCGACGTTCGAGAATTTCACCACCGCCGATGGCCTGGCCCACGACGACGTGCGGGCGCTCTGGGGCGATGGCGCAACCCTGTGGGTCGGTACGGCGGGGGGGCTGTCGCGTTTCGCTTACGCGAATATACCGCGCGACGGCGCGGCATTTCGCACCTATT
>CALFPI010000006.1 GCA_937919035.1 uncultured Gemmatimonadaceae bacterium | reverse complement strand
GATCCTGGCCCCCTTTCAGCAGTCGCGCTATCGGGCCCTGTTTCGCAAGAGTCTGGAGGTGATCGATTCGGGAATTCTGGGCCGCATCGTGCAGGTGCGCATCGCCGCCAACGGCTTCGCCCGCCGCTGGGACTGGCAGACCCTGCAGGAATTCAAGGGCGGCGAACTGCTCAACACGGGACCCCACTACGTCGACTGGGCCGTCGCCTTCCAGGGCTTCAAGAAAGCGGACGAGATATTATGCGTCCTCGACCGCGCCAACACCTTCGGCGACGCCGAGGACTTCGTGAAGGTCGTGATGAAGTGCAAGGGCGCCCCCCTCGTCGACCTGGAAATGTCGCGCTGCGACGCCTACCCGGGGGAGATGCTCACCGTGCACGGCACCCAGGGCGGCCTGACGGGCGGCGGCGGCGGCCTGCGGTGGAAGTACTTCGACCCGAAGAAGGCGCCCAGGCAGAAGCTGATCCGCCAGTCCCTGCCGAACCAGGCGTACTGCCGCGAGGACCTCAAGTTTACCGAGAAGACCTGGAAGCCCTCCAAGGCCCAGGCCAACGCCTTCGGCTGGATGTCAAAGCAGTTCTACGACGGTCTCTACAAAGTGTTACGTGATGGTGAAAAACTCGAAATCACGCCACAGCAGGTGCGTGTGCAGATGGCGGTGATGGAAGAGTGTCACCGGCAGGCACGTCTGTCCAAGCTGCCCGCCCAGGGCTGGCCGAAAGGACGTTGAACGATCATGACTGCTGACCGCGAAGCGAAACTGGCAACGGCTCTGGCCACGTTGCCCCGTGTACAACTGGCCTCCATTCGACCGACACCCCTGGAACCTTTGGCCCGGCTCAGCGCTTTGCTGGGAGGACCTGAGATCTACGTCAAGCGTGACGATCTGACGGGACTGGCCTTTGGTGGCAACAAGACCCGCATGCTCGAATTTGCCCTGGCCGATGCGCTGGAAAAAGGGGCCGAGGTCATCGTCTGTGGCTCGGCCGTGCAGTCCAACTACTGTCGGCAGATGGCGGCTGCCTGTGCGAAGCTCGGTCTCGAACTGCACCTCATCCTGCGCCCGGTACGTGGCATCGATCACAAGGAGGTCCAGGGCAACCATCTGCTGATGCGGCTCTTCGGTGCCAAAGTGGAGATCCTGCCCGATGCCGAGCGCCATCTGCAGGCCGAGCGCATTCGCCAGCGCGTCGAGCAACTGCGCAGCCAGGGGCGCAAGGTCTACCATCCGCGACTGGATGATACCGTCGACATCGACGGTCTTGCCTATGCCGAGTCGGCGCTGGAGATCGTGCAGCAGGCGCGGCAACTCGGAATCGAGCCCCGGTATCTCTACTGTGCCGCCCTCGACACCACACAAGCGGGCGTCGCCCTGGGCCTGACCTTCCTGGAGAGTGGCATTCATGTGCGTGGGTTCTGTCCCTTCGAAGGCCAGACGGGACGCTTCGAAGAGATGGCACGGATCGCCAATCAGGGCGCGGGCCGCATCGGTCTGAAGATCACCATGGGCCCGGATGACTTCGACAACGACGACAGCTTTGTTGGCGAGCGCTACGGCATGCCGACGCCGGCAGGACTGGAGGCGATTCGCACCACGGCACGCACAGAAGGTCTGTTGCTCGACCCGGTGTACACCGGCAAGGCCATGGCGGCCCTGTTTGCCCATATCCGCGATGGCCGGCTGACGAAGGCCGATGGCCCCGTGATATTTCTGCATACAGGGGGATATCCGGCCCTCTTCGGCTACGCCAAGGACGTGCTCGACTAGTGCGCCCTGCTGCCGGTGCCAACCGGCCGGGCCACATCCTGGCGGGTTTGCCGGCGGCAGCGACCCAGGAGCAGTTCGACAGCCTGCTGCAGACGCCAGGGTTGCACCTCGAACGTATCGTTTCTCCCCCTGGGCACTGCACCCCGGAGGGGGAGTGGTTCGATCAGACACGGGACGAGTTTGTCCTCGTCCTGCAGGGGCGTGGGGCCCTCGTCTTCGAGCAACGTGAGGGGGAGACGGTGCTCAATCCGGGAGACTACCTGCGGCTGCCCGCCGGTGTGCGCCATCGTGTCAGCTGGACGGATGCCCAGGCGCCCACAGTCTGGCTGGCCTTGCACTACGACCCCGCCGCTTCGTGAGTCCAGCCCTTCTGGGGCTCGTGTTGTCGGCGGCCCTGTTTCATGCCTCGTGGAATGTCGTCGCGCGGCAGCACGCGGGACACCTGGCCGTGCTCTGGCTGGGCGCCTTGCTGGCGTGGATTGCCATCACGCCCCTGGCAGTGGTGCTCCTGTGGCAATCGGCCCCGCTGCCGATGACGGCTTTTGCCTGCATGCTGGCGACGGGGATCATCCACGTACTCTACTTCCTGGCCTTGAGCAGCGCCTACCAGCGTGGGGAGATCTCCCTGGTCTACCCCGTGGCGCGGGGATCCGGCGTCGCCCTTACCGCCCTTGGCGGCGCCTGGTGGCTCGACGAAGAGCTGTCACACACGGGCCTGGTCGGTATCGCCGCCGTCAGCATCGGCATCCTGCTGTTCGCCGTGCCTGGATGGACCACTCGTGGCCGCGGCCTGCGTCAGGCACTGGCTGTTGGCGCAACCATTCCCGCCTACTCTCTCGTCGATAAGGTGGGCACGGGCCTCGTTCACCCCATCGTTTATATCTGGGCCATGTATGGAATCAGCTGTCTGGGCTTGGCCCTGTTCGTCTTTGGGCGCTTTCGTGGGCAGATCCGAACCATCGCCCGGCAACGGGTAGGCGGCATCGCCCTGATCGGCCTCGGCTCCATGTTGACCTATCTCATCATTCTCTTCGCCTACCGTATGGGGCCTGTGGGCTACGTCGTCGCCGCCCGTGAGTCCTCCGTGCTTTTTGGCGCCCTCTTTGGTGTGTTGTTCTTGAAGGAACGGCTCACGGCATGGCGCGTCACCGCCCTGGCGGCAGTGCTTGTGGGTCTGGTCTGCCTGCGCCTGGCATGAACTCAGGGCTTTGAGTGGGGCACCAATCTCGTTATGCTCATCTGGTAGCTACCTTTGCGGGGTACAGATCCTGCTGCAGAGTTGATGTCAGAAACCGTTTCGGAGAGATCTACAATGAACCGTATGCAACGATTCGTATTCTTGCCGCTGGCGACAGTCCTGCTCGTCGCTCAGGTTGCCACGGCCGGCCCCAATGCCGGTTTCGTCGTCTCTGTGGACGAACCGTTGCGCATTGAGAATCCGGCGCCGGGGT
>CALFPI010000005.1 GCA_937919035.1 uncultured Gemmatimonadaceae bacterium | reverse complement strand
GACGCGTCGATGGGGTTTCACTTTCTCAACTACGGTCACTTCTGGACCCCGGGTCGTGGCGGACAGTGGAAGAACAATGAGATGGACAAGGGCTTCGGCCTGATGCTGCAAATGATCCGTACGGGTGAGGGCCTGGTCTGGGAACACGTGGAGCCCATCATCCATCATCAGATCGATGTCGACACCGTGCACGATGACGACAACGAGCATTGGATCGGCGCCCAGCGGTACCATTTCGCCAAGCACGGCGCCATTCATGGGCCAGCCCTGTGCCACGAGTGGATCGATGGGCCGCTGTTCTTTGGCCTGCTCGCGGGATACCGACGAGCCGAAGAAGTTGCCCTGGCACGGGCCGACCACTTCGTCAAAGCCATCGAACTGGGTGAACACCGCATCAAGACTCTGACCCGCGTTGCCGGCTACCCGCTCATGGCTTTGTCGCGGATGTATGAGAACTACCGCGATGAGCGCTACCTGCACACCTGTGAGCGGATCATGGATTGGCTCGATGAGTGGTCGACTCAGGACGGGCACTACACGTACAATGCCTACACACCGCCGGGCATAACCCAGGTCGCCACGTCGTTGTCGGATGGCATCCTCATGTGTGCCCTCATGAGGCACCATCTGGTCACGGACAGCCCGCGGTCCTGGCAGTTGCTGCAGGAGACGGCGGATCGCGACTTCGATGTAACCGGCCTCATCCGCCCAGAGGGTTTCACCACGAAGGGTACCAGCCCCTTCCGCAACTACTATGAACCAGAGCCGGACTTCTGGTTTGAGCCCATGATGTTCCTCACGCTCAGGTCCGGCGAGCCACGCTACGCAGATGTGGGGTTCGCCGAACTGCAGCGCATCTTCGCCCAGCGCCGGATGCTCGCCGGCGAGGGACAGAATCCACCACATTTCTATCGCTACTGGTTGCCCTCCCTGGCGCGGGCCGACGAACTCGGCATGCTGCGTGATCCGCAGCCCCTGGGAATGTGACGGCTGAGCGGGACCCTTGAGCCGAACCTTCCACCAGGGGCGCATGCTGCTGGCTGGTGTGCTGATTCTGGGCGCCGCCCTGCGGCTGACCGGATTTGCGCGTGGCTTCGACGGGGACGCTTTCCATGCCTTCCACCCCGATGAGGAAACCGTTGCGCGGGCGGCCCTTGAACTGACGAGCCCCTTCGCGCCGCCGTTGACGGCATACGGGCTGTTGCCGCTATACCTTGCTCGCGGAGCGCTGGCGGCTGGCGGCGTCACCCTAGCCAGCTTCGACCCGGATCCCTGGCCGGCGTACCGGGCATTGCGGCTGCTTGCCGTCGCCCTGTCCTGTGCCACCTTGGGCGTCGTTTTCCTGCTTGGCAGAAGGCTGTTCGACAGGCAGACCGCCGTGCTGGCAACGCTGTTCTTCGCCGCTGCCCCCGTCGCCATTCAACAGGGGCACTTCTATACCGTGGATGCCGTCTTCCTGCTGCTTGTGACGCTTGCCCTCTACGGGATGGTACGTGTCGCGGGAGGGGGCAGCTGGCGCAGCGGTGTTGTGGTCGGGTTGTGTGTTGGCCTGGCGGCGACGACGCGGCTCAACGGCTTGCTGCTACTGCCCGTGGCGGTCGCCGTTGCCTGGCTGCCACGCGGGGTCGTCACTGCCAGCATACGACGGGAAGGCCTGCTCTATCCGCTGACCGTTGTGGCGACAACCCTCGCGGTTATCGTCCTGCTGCAGCCCTACCTGCTGACTTCACCCGAACTGATGTGGCGTGATGCCAGTGCCAATGATTTCTGGTTCTCTGCCCGTATTGCCAGCGGTGAGCGTTTGCGCTTCTGGTCCCTGTATGATCACCACACCATTCGCTATTGGCAGCACCTGGCGGTCCTGCTGCCTCTCGGCGTGGGGCTGCCTCTGACGGCCCTGTCGTTGCTCGGTATCGCCCGCGCGGCGCGGAGTTGGCGCTCGCGGCAAGGGGCGCTGCTGCTATGGGCGGGGCTATTCTTCCTCGTCATGGGTGGGTTGCATACCAAACACGTTCGTTATCTGCTGCCGCTTCTGCCGGTACTGGTAACGCTCGCGGCGGCTCTGTGTATGGACCTGTGGCGTGTGGCCCTGCCGCGTTGGCGCCAGCCTGCGCGCTTCGTCGTTGTCGGCGCCAGCTTATTCACCCTTGTCTATGGGGTGGCCTTTGCGCGCATCTATCTGGTCACGGACAGCCGCATGGAGACAATGCGCTGGCTGCACGGGCACGTGACGCCTGGAACAACTGTTGGACTGGAGGCGGGGGGGTTCTCACTGCGCAGCCTCATTGATACAAATCGATTCGATGTGCGTGACATGGATGTGGGTCGCTTGCTCCATCTGCGCGGATATCTGAGTTGTGGCGCTGCTGCGGATCATCTCGCAAGCCGACTGCAGTCGATGGAATACGTGGCGATTGTCGACGTCAATCGCCACGCCCAGGTGGCGGCGGCGGCCGATGTCATGCCGGCGACGGCGAGCTTCTATCAGGCTCTCGGAGACGGGCGTCTGGGATATCGTCAGGTGTACCACGCCAAGGTTGCCCCCGGGCTGCTGGGTCAGGTGTTCCCCGATGACGGCGCGGAGCCGTCCTTCCTCGGCTACGATCACCCTGCCGTGCGGGTATATCAGCGTCAGTCGGGCGCGACAGCGGCCCTACGGAACTGGCGCAACAGTCTCTCCGGTGATTCCTGCCCCGATGCGTTGCTGGCGGATGCCGTGACACGAGCCGCTGCCGGTGACACCGAGGGTGCGCTGCAGGGGTCAAGTCCCATTTTCAGTTGAAACGCACAGACTCGCGTGAAAGTGTCAGCC
>CALFPI010000004.1 GCA_937919035.1 uncultured Gemmatimonadaceae bacterium | reverse complement strand
GCTGCTCCAGGCGCGGTTGCCGTCCGTCTGGGCAAGGCGCACGTAGTAGGGCTGTGTGCCTTTGGTTGCCGGCAAAGTCTCGTGCCAGACAAAGCCGACATCCCGGCCGCTGCCTTGGGGCAGGTACTCAACCTTGACCTGCAGACCGACACCTCCGGCTGCGTGCACAGAGGGGCCCTGTGCCAGATCGACCAGAGGCAGATCGAAGTCAGTGATGGCGGAGCGAAACTGCAGGATCGCATCTGCCGCAGCATCGATGTCGAGAATCACGCCGTCCTCGTCACCGGACGTTACCGAGCGCCACGAAACAGCCCTCTCGGTCTGCTCGACGATCCCTTCATTGGCGCTGTCGAAGGCAAATCCCTCGGCGGCGCGAATGACGCCCCCCGTCAAGGTCAGATGGCCGTCCCAGGTGGCGATACGATCGCGACCACGAATGCGTGCGCCGCTCCAGACGACCCGCAGCCGAGTCGGGTCACGGGTTGGTTCCTCTGGCCAGCGATAGACGCAGTCGAGGCCCCGCATGACGCGGATCTCCTCGATCTCCTGCGTGCCGACAGCGCGCACGTGCAGCTGTACATCATCACTGTCGAAGGCCTCGCCGATCCTGTGCCGCGTGCCTGTGTCATCAACGGCCTGGACATCGAGAATGATTCGCGGGCCGCTGGTGGCGTAGCAGCGCCTGGCATACAGCGCTCGCCACACCCCTTCTCGTGTCAGTTCGTCGGCGAGCAGGCACGTCATGCCGCCGTACACCCCAAACGACGATGATCCTGGATAGCTGGCCCCGGGGCGACCTTTGTGATCGTCACTGCCACCGGTGAAACCAACCTGGTAGCCACGCTCGATGGCTTCCTCAAGGAGCCACTCGAACTGCCCCCATGCTGAGGTGATCTCGATGACGGGTTCCAGGTCCGGGTCGTGAAAGGCCAGATTGGCGGGTCGACCACCGATGTGGGGGACAACCAGAGCCCTCCCTCCCTTGTGCAGTTGCTCGAACAACTCGCCCACCGGGTACCGATCGGTTGCGACATCGGTGCCATCGGCGACCTGCCAATGGCTCGTACGATGGATCGGCTCGCCGTCCTCGAGGTAGTAAACATTGCGGTCGCCGCCGGCAGGCGTCGTTGCCGACCACTCGTATCCGGGAAACACGACGAATTGACCCGGATCGTTGAACTCCTGGGCGCAGCGCCCGATACGCTCCCAGAACTCACGGGTGATCTGGAAGTCGTTGCCCTGGTGCCCGGTGAAGTCCAGGAGGGCGACATCGCGGGCGAAGGTGAAGTAGTCTTCGATACTGTTGGTGCCGACGGTCTCCTCGCTCTGCCCATGCAGATCACCCCAATACGGCCGCAGAGCCTCGAGGGCTGCGACGCACTCGATGGGATTGCTTTCCCCCGGTATGCCCGCCGCTGTCGCCGCCACTGTGAAGGTCTTTGCTGCTGCCATGCGCACGCCCTTCAGGCGCTGCACGCCCCCTTCACTGCCGTCAAAAGCAACTCTCGCCGGCAGGCCCACGACACCATCCGGCGCGGACAAAACGACCTCGCCAGAAAAACCGACGGCAGGATTGCCCCATTCGTCCTCCAGCTTCACACCAAGTGAGAAGTCCTCATTCAGTCCGACCTGCGTCGGCGCCAGCAGCACAAGATGAGCGGCCACGTCCGGGACGATCTCGATCTCAGGTTGTCTTTCGATCTCGACAAACTGACCGGTGCCGAATGCATCGACGACAACCCTGAACTCGAATGTTCGTTCGCGAAACGTCTGCGCCACCGTGCCAGGTGAGCCACCACCGGTATCCCCGTAAACGATGGTGATGGTATCACCGCGGGCCAGTGCCCATTCGGCCACATCGATGACGAGGCACTTCTGCCACGGCCGGATAAACCCCTTGGGGTCCCAGCGATGGGAGATACGCCCCTGCCCACTGTGTGTCACCGAGTAGAAATTGGCCGCAGCGGGATCATGGCTCTGTGGTTTGCCCCAGTCCGAAGCAAAACGCCAGGCGACCTTGAGCGTGCCCCCATCATCGATACCATATTGACCGACGTGGTAGACAAGTGTCCAGGTGCCGGTGCTGCCTGCCGTCACCGGACCGTCCGGCGTGACTTCAGCCCAGCCGTAGTAATCACGCGCACTGTGCGTCATCGGTGCCTTTTGCTTCCGTCGCATTCGTTTGCGGATCGAGGTTCGCAGGTGGCAGTAGTATAGAAACCGTTGTGTCCTGGGTCACGTCGAAGATCTTTGCCGACCGCCGATGTTCTGGGTATCATTGCGGATTGCTTCCGTGCCTCTTCACCGATGGCAAACCACCCTCACGTGACCACTGTCCGAGCCCATATCGTCGAGCCCGCCGGTGTCCCCCGGCTCGCCTGGCCGGTAACGTCGGGGCTGCCCTTCGCTCAGGGCGAACTGCGCGATGTACATCGGCTTCGAGTGCTGGACGCCGATGGCCAACCGCTGCCATCCTGGGCCAGCACCTCGGCTACCTGGCCGGATGGCTCCATCCGCTGGGCTCTACTCGACCTGCAGACCGATATCCTGGCGCAGTCACGCCTCGAACTGCAGCTCGACACCGGTGGTGACGGCGTCGGCCCCGACACCGAACTGCATGCAGAGACACGGGGGGACGCCATCGACGTGTTGACCGGGAGCTGCGCGATACGCATCTCTCGCAGCGGCCCCCGGTTGGTCCGTGCCGCATCCCGTGGCCGCCAGGAGTATCTCCAACCTACCGACGAAGGTGCCGACCTGCTGGCCTGGGAAGACGGCTCGGGGTCGCCCTTTCAGGGGCGGGTCGAAGGTGCCGATGTGGAGACGGCCAATCCCCTGCGCCTCGTGATCCGCGCCCATGGCAGTTTCCGGCGTGACGACGAGCGACTCCTTGGCTGGACGGCACGACTGACCTTCTACGCCGGCCACTCCTTCCTGCGCATACAGTTCACCCTGGTGCATGACGAAGCGAGCCGCCCATTTGTGCATCTGCGACGCCTGCTGTTGCACATGCCCGTCGCTCTGGCGCCCACGGGCCGCACGGCTCACTTCGGCTCCTTCGAACAAGGCTGGCAACTGACGCCGCCGGTGGCAGCCGACAGCGGTACCCTCCGTCTGACCCAATGGGATCTTGAACGTCATTCCCTTATGTGGGATGGCGGTAGCGATCCACAACGCCTGGATCGGCGCACGAATTCACTGGGCTGGCTGCAGGTGAGTGATGCCGGGGCAGCGGTAACGATGAAACTGCGCCGCCCCTGGCAGAGCTATCCGAAGTCCCTGACATACGATGGCGACCGCCTCGGGATCGAGCTGTTTCCCGATCTCTCCGGGTTCCGTGGCCCGGATGTCGAAGCGGGACGGCGCTGGACAGAAATCGACTACAGTGGCGGCGTCCTGCACGATCGCCCCCTGCGCTTGCCTCAGGGCATGGCGCGCACGCACGAGCTGTTCGTGCGCTTCGGCGATCCCGTCGACGACGGTCGTGACATCGATGCCTTCGCCCTCGCCGTCGAGATGCCGCTGCTGCTGCAGCTGCCGAAGCTGCTGCGGCTCCTGCTGAAGAAGCTGCCAGCGAAGAATAAGCTTTTCGCACGCTTTGATCAGATACCGGAAATTTGTGAACCGAAATGGCT
>CALFPI010000003.1 GCA_937919035.1 uncultured Gemmatimonadaceae bacterium | reverse complement strand
GGGACGCGACATCGAGGATACGCCCGGCTTCAATCCCACCAAGGGCCACGACATCGAGGACACCCCCGGCTTCGTACCCGTAGAGGGACGCGACATCGAGGATACGCCCGGCTTCAATCCCACCAAGGGCCACGACATCAAGGACACCCCCGGCTTCGTACCCGTAGAGGGACGCGATACCGAGGATACGCCCGGCTTCACCCCCACCAAGGGCCACGACATCAAGGACACCCCCGGCTTCGTACCCGTAGAGGGACGCGACATCGAAGAGACGCCGGGGTTTGTCCCGACCAAGGGCCACGAAGACAGCGAAACACCGGATGCACCCGCTGGCAAGACGGCCGAGGGTGCCGAGACGGATCCAACTCGCAACCGCAGGAAACTCGAAGCGGCGGGCCTGGTTGCGGATGCCGATGCGGAAGCCAAAAAACTGCAGGCCCGGAAGGATCGGCAGGAAAAACTCAAGATCGCCCAGGAAGCGCGTCGCGCCCGCCTGAAGCAGGCACAGCAGCCCGCCGCCGAGCCTGAGGCAATAGAGGAAGAGGCGGAAGAGGAACTCGAACTCGACAACCTGATGCACCAGATTTCACTGGATGACCTGGAGCAGTATCTCGATATCTCCATCATCCCCGATGACCGCAGTCGACTCGAGCGCCGCTGGCAGCAAAAGATGCGCGACCCGAGCATCCGCCACCTGCTCTCGGACAAGGAAGCCATGGCCCACGGCTACGCCCTGATCCCTCGACTGTCACGCTATTTTCGTGGGGGCCAGACGGTGTCGACAAATCTTGTCAACCTGCTGCGCAACTTCCCGCAGCTCTTCGACAACGTCGCCCAGGTGATCTCGAAGTATCGCACCGAGCCGTTCTTTGTCCGCGAATCTCCCGAGCTCGACTGGGTCATTGTCGCCGTTGAGGTTCTGCCCGAGAGTCGGGGACGGAACTACATGGAGCAGAAGACCGTGATCAAGCAGTACGCACAGAAGCACAAGACCAATGAGCGGCGTATCCAGCGCCGCCAATTGATTGATGTTCTGTACGATGCCATCGTCGTCAATGCGATCACCAAAGAGCAAATCCTCAGCAAGACCGTCGACCTTACCGAAACCAAGGTGGGCCGGCAGAATTTCGCCTGCATCAACTTTGGCGAAAAAGGGATCCGCATCAACGATGTGGGCCGCAATACCGGTCACCAGCAGATGGGGATCTGTCCCAGCTGGTGAAGATTGTGGCAGGTCAGGCCGCCGGAAAATCCCGCTCGTGTACCGCCCCTGCCTGAGCGAGTTCGGCCGGGCTGTATCCGGGGAGCCCTGCAGCACGACCACAGTCCGCCACTTCGGCTGCATTGCGCGCACCCGTCAGCACCGAACAGACAGCCGGGTTGTCCAACACCCAACGCAGCGCCGCCTGCGGCAGGGTTGCCACGGGATCGCGGACCAGAAATCCCAACCTCTCCACCTGCTCTACGCGAGCGGTGACTTCATCCCGGGAGTAGCGGGCGTTGAGACTGCCCGCCGGGAACGCGGTATCACGCGTGACGGCGCCGGAGAGGAAGCCGTTGGCGAGAGATTCGCGAGCAAGAATACCCGCGCCCGCCGCCGCCAGATCACCGATCAACGCCGTCGCTTCTCGATTGAGCAGACTGTAGACGACCTGAATTACATCGATGCGACCGGCCAGCACCCATTCTCGAGCCATGTCCTGCGTCTCGGCAAACTTCGATATGGAGTGCCCGATCGCCCGGACCTTGCCTTGCTCGCGCACGTCGTCGAGGGCCTGCCAGACATCGTCATCAATGTCATCGGGCCCAAAGGGCGAATGAAAGAACAGCACATCGATATGATCCGTGCCAAGACGGGCAAGACTCTCATCGACCGACGATCTGACATTGGCAGCATTGAAGTCGGCGACGTTGCCACGGGTGGCGCGGCGGCCGAATTTGGTCGAGATCAGTACTTTCTCGCGATCGGATCCCAGCGCCCGCCCCAGTACCTCTTCTGCGATCCCGTCGCGTTCCCGCGTGCCATACAACGGCGCCGTGTCGAACAGCGTGATGCCCTGATCGAGGGCACAGCGTACCGTCTCCTGCGCTGCATCGTCCGCCACGGGACCATAGACGACCGAGTTGAAAGCCCAGGTGCCGAGGGCGACTTCACTGCAGTGGAGGCCAGTCCGCCCAAGGATTCGCGTTTTCACTTAGATTTCCCCATTCGATGAACGATTCGAGCATACAACGCGAGACAACAGCGGAACCGCGCTCCGGCGTGAGCTTCCGCTCCCTGCTGACGGGCGCCATCATGGCCTTCTGCATCAGCACGGGTGCACCGTACGGCAACATGGTGCTGCGCGGCTCCTACATGGCACTCGATTTCTCGACGGCAGGCGCCATCTTTCTGTTTTTCCTGCTCGTCCTGATCGTACACACGGGCCTTGGACTGATCGACCGACGTCTCGCCTTCCACCCGGAAGAGCTCATCGTCGTCTACATCATGTCCATCGTCTCGTGCTCGATTCCGACGATGGGCCTCACCGAATACCTGCTGCCCATCATCTCCGGTGCCACCTACTACGCCACCGTCGAGAACGAATGGGCCGTAGTCGTGCAGCCCTACATTCCGTCGTGGATGGTGCCGCAGGATTTCACTGCCGTCAAGTATTTCTACGAGGGTTCACCTCGGGGCATCGGCATCACCTGGAGTGCATGGATCACGCCGCTGTTGACGTGGATCCCGCTGATCCTGGGCATCTACTTCTCCATGATCTGTCTCATCGTCATCCTGCGGAAACAATGGATCGTGCGCGAGCGCCTCGCCTTCCCTCTGGTGCAGGTGCCACTGGCCATGGTCGAGGATGACGACAGCGGCAGGGCCCTCAAGCCCTTCTTCCGCAGCTGGCTGATGTGGTGCGGTTTCGCCCTGCCCTTGTTTGTGGGCTCCATGAAAGCCCTGCACAACTACTTCAATTTCATTCCC
>CALFPI010000002.1 GCA_937919035.1 uncultured Gemmatimonadaceae bacterium | reverse complement strand
AGATGACGCGCCCCTTCTTTCTCGGCCTCATCCTCGGACAGTATGTGATCTCTGGCTTCTGGCTGTTCATCGATTACCTGACGGGTATGACGGATAACAGTGTCTTCTGGATCTGAAGGCGGGTAACAGCTTGAGAGCAGGGATGTTACGTGATGTAGTAGGTCTCCTGTGCTAACAGTTGGCTAACACACAAAGCAGACGGCCCCAATCTGGCGATTCAGATTGGGGCCGTTTCCTGAGGCGTGTCTGTGCCTGCGTGGCTCGATCAGTTCTGATATGTCTCGTTGATCAGGCTGTCCGTCGCCTGTCGGTTAACTTGTCGCCTCTACAATAGCCTGCACCTTTTTTTCCAACTCCAAAAGTTTGCCCGTGAGTGAGTAATATCGGGAAAATTCGGCCATGATCTCAACCATCTCGTCATCCGAGAAGTGGGCCGGAAACCTTGCCGACATTATGAATTCACCCATGTCTTGGGGTGGCAGATCCTCAAAGATCTCATGTTCGCCAAGCTCTCGCATCCGTCTTTGCAGCGCGCTCCATCGGTGCTTATAGAAAGACTGATCAATACTGGCGAGATCCTCCGGCCTTCCCACCAGCAACAGATGCACGTTGCGTAACTCGCTTCATACCCGTCGCAGTTGTGCGTGGATGTTGGTGTCCCAATCCTACCCCTCCACTCTTACCACCACGCACGTCATGTCATCGGCCTGGGGCTCGTCCCCGGCGAACTCTCTTGCCTTGCTCATCAGCCGCTCCACAAGATCCACCACGACGACACCCTTCACAGGCACAGCGATAGCCACCGCGCCGCTATGGGCGCTTAGGGGGCCGCAGGAGAGCCGTGAGGGTCAGGCGGACCGCGAGTAGAGGCATGGCACGGAGCGGGGTCATAATCGCACTCTACTCCATCCAGTAGAAGGAGTCGACGTCGACGTCGAGGGCGGCGGCTTTGGCCCCTGATTCGGTAGTCGCGACCTGGCTCGAAGCGGTGGGCTGCGCCCGTCCCAGGGCTTGCATGGCCTGCTCGAGATTGTGCTGGATTCCAGGATCGTCGGGTCGCAAGGCGGCTGCCTGCTTGTATTGCAGCGCCGCCTGCACGAGATCGCCCTTCATCACATAGGCGTTGCCCATGTGGTTGTACGTGGTGGCCTTGTCGCCTCGCTCGTCCAGCAGGTAGATACCCGCCTGGCGTAACGCCTCGTCTACCTGGTGCAGCGCCAGATACACCTTCAACAACCGCGTGCGCAGGGTGTTGTCCTCTGGCGCTGCTTTGATTGGATCCAGGTAGGTCTCGTCGATGTAGTCGTCGATCAAGGCAGACAGCCGATCGTAGTACGCGGCGAAACTCTCCTGCATGTTCGCCGCGGTGGGCGGCGACGTCCGATCCGGAAACCCCGGCGAGGTGGCCGGGTAGTCCTGCCACGCCTCGGCCGTTGTCACCACCCGCTCTCGCCACTCCAGCGCCGGCAGCTTGGCCAGTTCGGCCAGACCCGCCTGCCACGCCGCCTCGAAGGACCGGTCTACCCGCGTCACCTCTACGGGAATCCACAGACGATCTCCGTAGACCACGTAGCGTTTGTCCTCCAGCGGCAGCTTGTAGCTCTCCTGCCGACCGATGCCGGTGTCGAAGAGCAGGAAGATGTGACCCGGGTAGTCGACCAGGGCCGTGGCGATGCCGGCGTTCTCCAGCAGGCTCGCGTAGAGCACCGTCAAGTCATCGCAGTCACCGGCCTTGCTCTGTAGTGTCTGCGCTGGATACTGGATGTGATCGACGATCTCCCGGTCCGCTGACACCTGCGTGTACGGCGTGTTCGAGTCGGCCAGGTAGCGCACCCCGTGCGCTTTCAGCGCCTCGAACAGCAGCATCGCCTGCAGCAAGTTCCTGCCGGGCTTTCCCAGCGACGCCGTCTTCTGCTCGAACGCCACCAGCGGCGGCCGGGCGAAGGCGGCCACCGAAGGATCGGTCGACGTGATAAAGGCGCCGGCTCGGGCGACCGTGTCCCAGCGCAGGGCGCCGGCGCCGTACACCGTGATCTCCGGCTTGTCCTTGATCGAGTGCAGCTGGCCGTCGCGCTCAAACTCGATCTCGACTTCGCCCGGCAGGATGCGGGTGTCCCGCATTGCCAGGATCTCGGCGTCCAGCCGGGGGAACAGTTTCACTGTCTGGCTCGACTGCGGAGCCAGCGTCAGCACCTGTTCGAAGGGACGCCGCATCAGCTCCGGCAGAGAGAGGCGTAGCGTGACCTCGACCGGTTCGTCGTCGTCGTTGACAGCCTGCACCGTGCCCAGCGGGCGCTGCGCATAGGTGCCATGGAACGACGCGAACACGTCACCCAGTTGCAGATCCGCCAGCCGCATGGGACTGGTGATCGTCTGCTGGAAAACCTGCACCTCTACGACCGCCGGCTCCGTCGAGTAGTTGAGATCCCTGTCCACCGCCTTGACCTCAAAGGTGTACGTCCCCACCGGTAGATCCCGGTAACGCACCTGGCTCTCATGGGTGGCCCGCCAGTCCTCGTCGTGGCCTCGCAGGCGATGCACGTAGGCCATCCGCTCCGGGCGGGTTGAGAAGCTGCTCCCCTGGAACCGCAGGATGACGAGGTCCTGGGACGACGGTATTCGCACGATTTCCGTCGGCGCATATGAGCGATCGGCGATCACCTCCTCGATGCGGATACCGGGCTGAGTGTCCACCACTGGATAGCGCGTCATCCCCCCCTCGTGGGCGATCAGCATGTCGCCGTTCTCCGCCTCGACGATCTGCTGGATCGCGTTGTGCCCCAGCCCGTCGTTCTTGAACAGGTACTGGAATACCTTGCCGTCGTAGCGGGTGATGCCGCCGCCAAAGGTGCCGAACCACATGTGGCCTCGCCGGCCCTCGGTGATCGAGAGGACCACAGTGTGCGACAGGCCGTCCGCGGTCGACAGCGTCGTCCACGTCTGGCCGTCGAACCGGCTCACGCCGCCGCCCCAAGTGCCGGCCCAGAGGTGGCCGTGGCGATCTTCGTGGAGTGACCAGACGTTGTTGTCGGCCAGGCCATCCGCCGTCGTGAAGATCTGGAACTTCTCGCCGTCAAAACGGCTGACACCCCCACCGGCACTGCCGAACCACAGGTTGCCGTTTCGGTCCTCGGTAACCGCCATGACCCCCTGACCGTAGTCGGCCAGGCCGTCCTCGCGGGTGTACGTGCGCCACGACGTGCCGTCGTAGTGGCTCACTCCTCCACGCGTGCCAAACCACAGATCGCCTCGCCGATCCTCCACGACGGACCACACCTCATCGTGCGACAGACCGTCTGCGGTCGAAAAGGTCGTCCACGTCTCGCCGTCATAGTGGCCCACGCCACCGCCTCGTGTGGTTATCCACAAGTGTCCCCGGCTGTCCATCAGCGACGCCCACAGGGAGTTGGACGGCAGGCCCTGCTCGTCGGTGAACCGAGTCCAGGTCTCGCCATCGTAGCGGCTGAGTCCGGCCACCGTACCAAGCCACAGATCCCCGTTGCCGGCCTCCAGGACTGTCTTCACCAGGTTGTTCACCAAGCCGTCTTCGGTCGTCAGAGTGACCGGCTGGCGCTCGTCATAGCGGGACAGGCCCCCGCCGAAGGCGCCGAACCACTGGCCCCCATCCCGGTCGCGCATCATGAAAGTGATCTGGTCGCTCGGGAGTCCGTCCTGGGAGGTGAAGTGGGTCCAGGAATCTCCATCGGAACGCACGACACCTTTTCCCCAGTTGCCGAACCAGATCCGTCCCTTCCCGTCTTCTGTGATCGGGATATCTATCGCGTTCGGGCGGGTTCCCTGATAGTCCGTGATCTCTACGTCTTCGAAGCGGCGGCCGTCGAAGCGGCTGACACCGCCGTCGGTGCCGATCCACAGTTGCCCCAATCGGTCCTCGAAAAGGCTCAAGACGCTGTTGTCGCGCAGCCCATCCTCGATGCCATAGTTGCTGAATCCACCGCCATGGAGACGGCTGAGGCCACTCCAGCCCCCGAACCACAGAGCTCCTTGCCGGTCCTCGAGCAGGCCTTGGACCGAGTCTCCCCTGAGCCCGTCTTCGGCCGTGAAGGAGGAAAAGTGTCGTCCGTCGAAGCGGCTGACACCGCCGTCGGTGCCGATCCACAGTTGCCCCTGGCGGTCCTCGAAAAGGGCGTTGATCCGATCGTCTACCAGCCCGTCGCGAATGGTGTAGACCGTGAAGTGATCTCCGTCGAAACGGTGCAATCCGCGTTTGGTGCCGAACCACAGGTTGCCCTGGCGATCCTCCAGCACAGCCCGTACAGAATTGGAGAGCAGACCGTCCTCCTCGGTGAAACGACGGTATTCCGTGCCATCGTAGCGGTGGACCCCTCTGCTAAAGGTGGCGAACCAGATTCGCCCCTGCCGGTCCTGCACGCCGTCCATGTATAGCCTCACCACAGGCAATCCGTCCTCGATCCCCAGTTGCCGCCACTGACCCTTGGTGCTGCCCCAGCCAACCGAGGTGGCTGTGCCGGGCCCCGCCGCCACCTGCACGCCTGCGGAGCGAGGCACACTCAGCACCACGCGCTCTTGTTGGCCAGCCCGCACCTCGATGGTCTTATCCTCGTCCAGTTTTTTCCGCATACCGGTGACGAGCCGGTAAGAGCCCTTCGGCAACTGAAGGTGGAAGTCGCCCTGTCGATCCGTCCTTGCCTGGAGATAGTCCCCGCGTGACGCAGTTGGTAGGATCCGCGCTGCGGCGGCGTGCTCGACGGGTCGTCCGTCGTCCGCCCAACTCACCCGGCCGTGGACAGCCCCGATCCGTTCGTTGGCGCCCACGAGCAGCAGATCGCCTATCGCATCTGCGAAGTATTCCTTACTACCGCCTGGCCCCCAGGCCAACCAGCTTGTCGAGCCATCCTCGTCCCGATCCCACAGCGCCAGGTCGAACCCCACGACCGTGCCCGATTCGAGACGAACGCTCGCGTTGTCCAGTTGCACCCGCCATTCATATTGGTAGGCCTGCTCCTCCCAAACCACTTCGACATCGAACTCCTCCACGGAACCCGGTCCGACGACACCCGGCTCCTCACCCCACAGCCGGTAATTGACGAGGGCCATAGCAGTGTCCTGATGGACCGGTCGGATAGAGATCTCGCACCCATCCTGGCTGTCGGAACTCCCCTTGAATTGTCGCACGACAGAGTCATCCTGCACCTCGACAGCGATGTAGAGCGCGTTCTCCTGTGCATGGTAGCCGATCCGAAACTCGCCCTTGAAGTCCCCCTCGCTCCCAAGCGGCTCACCCCATAACCGTCGCTCAATCGGATAACTCAACATTCCCTCAGGCCAGTCGCTCAGATCCCCATCCACCACGATTCCCTCTACAGGCACAGCGATAGCCACCGCACCGTTGTGGGCGCTCAGGGGGACTGCGAGAAGAAGTAGGAGGAGGATCATTCGGCTTTGCATTGCCCAGAACGATATATCCCTCAGAGGGGTGGCGCGAACCATCGGAAAGGGCCTCAAGCGGCGTTTCCTTGGTGATAGAAAGGCCAAACGTTGCTGGGGCGGATCAGGCGTCAGGTAGAGGCTTCCGACGGAAGATTGCGCCAAACCCTCTGCGATCTACGACGGTAACAGGAGGTCTCGGAATGGGGCACAGAACCCGTTTTGCGCGCAGTCGCGAGGCGCTACAATTGTCGCTCTCCCGTACATGTTTCACCCCATCCGAGACGTTCGCGACGATTCTGGTGCTTCGGACCGTGGAATTTGGCCCACGCCGGAAGGAATGTGCGTTGCTCAGGTACCCCCGCGTCTACACGCCCCGCATGGTTCGTGAAGCCCGAGATATTGCCCTGAATCTCAACAAGCGCTGGCGAATCTGCCGGGTATCTACCTATTCGCGCCGGAAGACCTGGAAATACGGTTGATGCGGCAGCCGCTGCTGGGGTGATTTTCCCTATTGGGCTTTGCAGTCGGCGACGCCTTCGTTCGACCAGATGAGCCTTGTCTGAGGGCACCAGACTCACGGCATTGGGCCCTGGTAATTCCTATACGTCCCATTCACGACAACGCCTTCCGCGATCCACCCTCTCTGGCACCGTCATTGCATCTATCCAAGTGATGAAATCCGTCTATCCCATCCTGCTGTTGGCCCTTCCTGTCGCGAGCAGCCACGACGCCAAGCGGGAGCATCCGCTCGACCCGGAATTGACGGAAGTTCCGCAGCTTCAGTTTCCCAGCCACTCATAGCGGCTGACTACCACAGGCCGGGCTGGCCTTCCTCGGTCCTGACGGCAGCGCCGGAGCTCGCCCGTCTGACGCGGTGAGCGAGCAACTCGATCGTGGTTTCCAGGATCTTCACATAGAGAGCCGGCTGCATCGAGATCAGGGCGCGCAGAGACGCGCGCGCTAGCGACAGGGCCGTGGAGGCTTCGACGGCCTCGAAGCCGACGAAGCGGTCGTGTCCGGTCAGACAGGCCATCTCGCCAAAGG
Source organism: uncultured Gemmatimonadaceae bacterium (assembly GCA_937919035.1). GTDB lineage: Bacteria > Latescibacterota > UBA2968 > UBA8231 > UBA8231 > UBA8231. Next base: position 4,020 of record CALFPI010000002.1, on the reverse strand, counting down.
AGGAGCCGGGCAGCACCTGACCGACAAGCTGGCCCTGGTCGTCCTTGACGTGCAGCTTGCCGGTGATCAGAACAAGCATATCCACACCCGGGTCGCCCGGGTTCCAGATGACTTCGCCGCATTCAAAGGCTCTTCGGGTACACAAACCGAGAATGTGAAGACCTTCCTCCTCGTTCAGTTCGCTGAAAATCTCGAGCTTTTTTACGATTTTTATCAGGCCATAGCGGTCGCGCGTTGTCGCCATTTCGGCCCTCCTTGCGGCGAATGTCTTTGTCTGTCTTGCCATGCCAATGATGGTACAGCCTTACGGCAGGGAGCGTCAATCATCGCCGTTGGCGCAGCAAAACCGTTCATGGCACGAACTTCTGTATCCGCCGGTTGCAGCATCGGCCACGCACACCGGTCCGTTCATGTAGTTCCTTGGCGAGGCCGCTTGACCTACATTGATCCGCTTGTGAGCGCTGTGCCGAGCAGCGTTGGGCCACCACCACTTCCCGATCTGGAACGAGAACTGAGTCCTCTCCATGAATCTGACGCCAGGGCTGTTGTCGAGTCTGCAGAAGCTGCGACTGTTCACCGATCTGTCGCCGACACAGGTGAAACGGATGTTCGGCATCTGCAAGCAGGAGGTCTTCGCTGCCGATTCCGTGTTGTGCCGTGCCGGCGACGACAGCGATCTCATGTATGTAATCATCTCCGGGAGCGTCGATATTCTTGGCACTCACGACCTGCAACTGGCGCACGAAAAGGCCGTGACAACCATCGGCGAGACAGGGTTGCTCAGCGGCGAGTGTCGGGCTGCCTCGGTGCGGGCATCCACGGACGTGTCGGCACTGGTCATTCGCAAACGGCCTCTTCTGCAGTTGATGCAGGACGACTCGGCCCTGGCGATCCGACTCTATCGCAACGCCATGGTCCTGGTGCGGCAGAAGTTGATCGCCGCCGACGAACGCCTGGAACGCGTCCTGCGCGACCAGGGGCCCGCCGAACCACCATCATCATCCTGACAGGAAGCACCCGACGCTGAGCCTGTGCCGACGATGGCCTGCTGGGCGCAACATGGGAGGGCCAGGGCGCTGTTCCTCACGGAAGGAACGGCCCGTGGCGACGGACGCGATGACGACGAACCGTAGCAACGAGCAGATAGAAAGGCAGTTGTCATGAGTGCAGAGGATGTCCCCAGGAGCTGTGACACAATGGTCGCCCTGCCGGCAGCGACGACGCATGGGCAGACCGTGTTCGCCAAGAACAGCGATCGACCATGGAATGAGTGTCAGCCTCTGGAGCTGCACGAGCGTCACCACCACCCATCGGGCGCCGTCACGCAGTGCCAGTTCGTGTCGCTGCCGGAGGTGGCCGAAACATGGCGCCACGTCGGTTCGCGGCCGTGGTGGTGCTGGGGGTACGAGCACGGCGCCAATGAGCATCAGGTCGTCATTGGCAACGAGGGCCTCGGTTCGAAGTTCAACAGCGCACCCGAGTCACGTCTGATCGGTATGGAGATCGTGCGCCTGGGCCTGGAACGTGGGCGCACGGCCCGCGAGGCGGTGGACTGCATGACGCGCCTGATCAGCGAATTTGGTCAGGGCAAGTTCGACAACAATGCCGGCGTACGCACCTACGACAACGGCTACATCGTCGCCGATCCGCAGGAGGCCTATGTCATTGAGACGGCCGGTCACGAGTGGGCGCTACAGCGTGTCGAGTCGGCCCTGGGCATCAGCAACGTCTACAGCGTCGAGACCAACTACGAATCTGTGTCATCGACGGCAGAGACCACAGCCATCGAGCACGGCTGGTGGAGCCGTGACAAAGGGCCCTTCAACTTCGCTGAGGCCTACAGTGCCGGTGACCGCAGCGATGGCAGCGGCGCCATGCGCCGCAAGCGCTCCTGTGCCGTCCTCCGTGCCCGCAGCGGCGGCCTGGAGACGACCTCGATGATGGCGCTGCTGCGTGACCACTCAGACGCAACGGAACCGGGTGAGCCTTTCCGCGCCGACCTCACCGGCAAGGGCATCTGCATTCACTTCGATGACGGACCCAAGGGTGGCAATACGGCGGCCAGCCTCGTCTCCGATCTGTGCGCCGATCACTCACGTCTGCCCATCCACTGGTGCAGCTTCTACTCGCCCTGCCTGGCACCCTTCTTCCCGGTGTTCATCGAGGGCACGCTGCCATCAGGGCTCGCCGTCGGTGGCGAACATGCCACCCCGGATAGCCCCTGGTGGCGTTTCCTGCATCTGGCACAGCTGATTCGAGAGGACGAGCCGGGCCGCATCTCGGTGGCGCGAACCTGCTGGGCCGAACTGGAAGCGGAGTGGATGACCACTGCCTATCCGCTGGCGGCCAAGACCAGGCGGATGATCGACCTTGGCCACTGCGAAGCAGCGCAAGGACTGCTGTCAGACTACATGGATGACGCCGTCGGGCGCATGCTGCACACGGCAGAGAGACTGATCACGCAGTTTTCAGCAACGACCGCCGCTGCCGTTTGAGGCCACGCGTGTTGCCACTGTTGCACCCCGTCAGCGCCGATGCGCCCGCTGATATTGCCCTTCCCGACGTGCGCTACGCCGGGCGCTGCCCCGTCACCGGTGACGAACTGTCCATCGGCCCGACGGCGGCCGTCATGGTCGAAGCAGTTCACCTGCGCAGCTTTCTCGAGACATATCGGGATGCCGTCGACGGCTTCAGCACGCGCCATCTGCTGGAGCCCGGAGCGGGCAAGATGTTTGGCGTCATGCTCTGCCGGGACACGGACGGACAACTCGGTACGCTGCGGGCCTTTTCCGGCGAATGGGAGACCTGGGAGGCACCGGCAGGGTGGGTGCCTTCGAGCGGTCACCTGGAGGAGTACGTTGCCGAACGCTCGCAGACAGAGACTGCCGTTGCTGTGCTGACGCAACAGATCCGCGACCTGCAGGCATTGCCCACGAGCAAGCCGCTTCGACGACAGATCGAAACCATCAAGATCGAGCGCGGCCGCCTTTCACGGGCTCTCACCGACCGGATCCACGCCGCCTACCGTTTTGACAACGTCCTGGGTGAGGTATTGCCCCTGACACAGGTCGAAGTCGGAGGGTCACGCCCTCCCACAGGCATGGGCGACTGCTGCGCACCCAAGCTGCTGCAGGCCGCCATCCGTGGTGGCCTGGCCCCCCTCGGTATGGTCGAGTTCTGGTGGGGGTCGTCGTCCGCCGTACATCCACGAGTTGAGGGGGTCTACTACGATTCCTGCCGCAGCAAGTGCTATCCGATTCTCGGTTTCCTGTTGCGCGGTATTGATGCGGCGAGCGTCACGAAGCTGTGAAATTCCGCCCCCCCGATCTGCGACACCGGCCGCTGTCCATCCTGCATCAGGAAGCGAGCCTCGTCGTCGTCGACAAGATGCCGGACTTCCTCTCCGTACCCGGACGCGCCGCCGACATGGACGATTGCGTCGTCGCCAGAGTGCGAGAGCTTTTTCCGGCCGCCACGGGCTCTCTGGCGGCCCATCGCCTCGATATGGAAACGTCGGGCCTCATGGTCTTGGGCCTGACGCCCGAAGCGCACCGCCACCTGTCGCTGCAGTTTGAACAGCGCCGCGTACACAAGACCTACGTCGCCCTGGTAGAGGGTCAGGTGGAAGCCGACCGCGGCCATATTGAACTGGCCTTCCGTGTCGATCTGGATGACCGTCCCCGGCAGATGCTCGACGCCGTGCACGGCAAACTCGGCATCACCGACTGGGAAGTCCTGGAACGCCACGCCCATGCGACACGACTACGCTTCACACCGCAGACGGGACGGACCCATCAACTGCGTGTCCACGCCGCGCATCCCGACGGCCTCGGTCACCCAATCGTCGGTGATCGCCTCTACGGCACGCCCGGCGAACGTCTGCTGCTGCACAGCACGAGCCTGGCCTTCCATCACCCCCTGGATGAGGCACTCCTACAGTTCGAGATCCCCGTCCCCTTTTGACCGCCGTAGAGAATCGCCTGCGATTCTCGTGGCAAGGCGTCGGTGCCAGCCGCCATC
>CALFPI010000001.1 GCA_937919035.1 uncultured Gemmatimonadaceae bacterium | reverse complement strand
CCTGCGGCAGGTAACCGATCCCCAGACGAGCCCGTCGGTACATCGGCAGATTCGTCAACTCGTCTTCGTCCAGCACGATGCGACCGCCCTCCGGACGTACGAAGCCGATGATGCTGTGAAAGGTCGTTGTCTTGCCGGCGCCATTGGGGCCCAGCAGTCCCACGACCTCACCTGGATTGACGTGCAGCGACACGCCATCGACGACGCGACGGCGTCCATATGTCTTGACGATTGTGTCGATCTGCAAAGCCATGGTCATTCCCTCAAAGAGTCGTCATCATCGTCAGGCACAAAACGGCCCTCGGTGTCACCGAGAACGCGGACTGCCACCACGGCGCCGCCTTCGAGATCGACCTCGAGCCGTTCACCACTGACCTCGTTGAGCGAGGCACTACTCGCGCCCGCCGCCGGTAGCCTGTTGCGCACCAGTGCCTGCCCTTCAGCCTGCACTTGATGCAGAACTCCCTCCTCATCATAGCTCAGATGCATGGATGCCGCAGTGAAGCGGCTCAGACGTTCGCCGGAACCGCGGAGCGTAACCTCGACGCTGCCCTGGAGAGTCAGCTGCGTAATGCGACCATCGATGAGAACCCCATGACCGCTGTCCGCCTGCAACCAGGACGTCTGTTGACTGTCCTTCATGCGGCCCTCCAGGTGACCTGGCCAATCGACAGCGGTTGGCATACCGTCAATCAGCACGACGTGGCATGTGTCGGCAGACAGCCGGCTCTGCGAGCTCTCCGCGTCGTAGAGAAACCGGGTCTCCCCCGCCAGGGCTGCAGTGTCACCCGAAGTGTGGTAGCTCCCCTGGTGCGCCCGTAACTCCAGGCGTGGCGGCGATTGCAGAACAAATGTTCCCACCCCCTCGAGGCGGCCACCTTCATGGTCGAGGCGCAGCGTGTCGGCTGCCAGCAGCAGATCCTCTGCATCCACCCGCGGCCGCCTCAGGCGGGCTCCATCCCACAGCAGCACCTCCTTATCGGTACCGGCCGAACGCAGGTGCTCTGCCTGCAATTGCCCCTGCACATCCGCCGCAAGGATCTGCACACGGCCGATCGCCTCGAGCTGACCAGTGGAACGGACCAGCACGAGGGAATCGGCTCGGATCGACCGATCTCCCTCAACAGTCTCTGTGGTGCCAGCGGCGATCACGGTATCCATGTCGCCAAGAATCAGCATCTGCCGGGCGGTGAGGGACCGCCCATCAACTTCGAGTTGCAGTGGCTCGCCGCGCACCGACCAGCGGCCGGCGTCATCTTCACGAAGTTCGTCGGCCCACAGTTGCAGATCACCGGTGGCTCGCACGTCACCCTCGGCCAGGATGCCCCGGGCCGACAGGTCCAGTCCCACCATCTGCGCACTCAGTTTGCGCACCGAATCCTGCACGACTACCGAACCTTGCAGCACCAGAGTACGCGCCTGCCCGTCGTATACCCCCTGCAGCGCTTCGACATCACGCCCTCGCCAGCGGGCCCGAACACTGTCAAAACGGGCGACGACGCCGGCACTGTCGGAGCGGACGTAGGCGGACTGCCCAGAGATATCAACGGCATCGGCCATTGCCATACTGTCGGTGAAAGTGCTGCGCACGTCCTCAGCCGTCCATGCAGCCAGATCGCTGCCACCTGTCAGCTGCCTGGCGGTCATATGTCCTGTGGCCAGCGTGACGTCAGCTCCCAGGGGCAGATGGAGGCGGTCCTCTGCACGATCCCATGCCATGGTATCGGCGCGCATCACTACCTGCCGAACGACGGCGCTCGCGAGCACGCTGCCTGCGAGAGCAACGGTATGAGCACGATGATCGACAACCAGCCGGCGTGCCGTGATCCGCGTACTAAGGTCACCAGAGGAATCGGCAAGTGTCACCGTCACGCCACTGTCAGCGCGCGTCTGCTGAGCGTCGATGTGATCGGTGAGGTAAGGCGCCTCAACGATGGTTGTACCGGTGGAGGAGAACAACTCAAGGCGAACACCCCACGACTCGCGGTCGCGATCGTCAGGCGCCGTGGGATCAACGACCGGGGGCGTGTCGGTCGGACCACAACTGCACAGCGCAGCCAGCAGGCAGGCCCTCAGGAAACGGACCGTGGTCAACCCCTCAGGTCGCTGCAACCTGCGCATCGGCGACCCGCGCAGACTGATTCACGAGTGCCGCTTCGACGAACCCGGAGAACAGCGGCGCCGGGTTGTCCATGCGCGACTTGAACTCGGGATGAGCCTGAGTGGCAATGAAGAAGGGGTGATCGGCCAATTCGATGAACTCCATCAACCGCGTGCCATCGGCGCGACGGTGATACCCGGAGAAAACGAGCCCTTCATCTTCGAGCAACTCGACGAAACGTGGCGAGATTTCATAACGGTGGCGGTGGCGCTCGAGTACGACCTTGTCTCGAGCCAGCATGATCTCGCCGACGCGGAAGGACTGAGCGGGATTGTCGAGCAGTTGGCGAATGCGCGTAGCGTCCTCTTCCAGTCGGCCGCCACGCTCATACAGCTCGAGCACGCGACTGTCCTTCTTCAGTACTGCGGCGTAGGCCCCCAGGCGCATGCTGGCACCGTAACGGTTTTCCTCCAGCACCTGCTTCTGGCTCTCCTGGACGGCAACCACCTGATACTCGGAATCATCGGAGATCTCTTCCGACGTGGCCCGCTCAATACCAGCGACGTGACGGGCATACTCGACGACGGCCATTTGCATGCCGTAACAGAGCCCGAGAAAAGGCATACCCGTCTCGCGTGCGTATCGGATCGCCGCAATCACGCCCTCAGCCCCGCCCTCGCCAAAGGCGCCGGGCACGATGATTCCGCCGAAATCTGCCAGCGACGCCACGTCCTTGTCGCCACGTTCGAAGGAGCGGCCATCGATCCAGTCGATCTCGATTTTGGTGTCCGCCGCAACACCGGCGTGCAACAACGACTGGTTGACAGAGATATACGAGTCGGTGAGCTGGAAATCGCCGATTTCGACATACTTGCCCACCATGGCAACACGCAACGTCTTCTTGGGTGTCCTGGAGCGCGCCAGCAGTTGTTTCCAATGGCTCCAGTCCGGTTCCCGCCGTGGCTCGAGGCCCATCTTCTTCAACAGTTTTTCGCCGAGGCCCTCCTCCTCAAGACGCACGGGGATATCGTAGATCGTGGCCATATCAGGGGCTGAGATGATGTGATCCATGGGCACGTTGGCATTAACCATGATCTTCTTTTTGCGCACATCGTCGAGAGACGTCTCCGCGCGACAAACGATGAAATCGGGAAAAATGCCTTGCTGAGACAACAGGCGGATCGCCTGCTGCGTCGGTTTCGTCTTCATCTCCCCGACATGCTGCGGAATCGGCAGGTAGGTGATCAGGACGTAGACGAAGTGATCTTCACCGATCTCTCTTTCCATACCCTTGACGGCGAAAAGGAACAGTTCGTTCTCGTAGTCGCCACCCGTGCCGCCGATCTCGATGAGCACGATATCGAAGCCTTCGCCAGCCTCGACAATGCGCCGCTGCACTTCGTCGGTAAGATGAGGGATGGGCTGTACCGTCTGCCCCAGGTATTCGCCGCGCCGCTCGCGCTCGATGACAGTGTGATAGATCTGCCCCGTCGTCAGATTGTTCTGCCGCGGCAGGTCAATGCCAAGAAAGCGTTCGTAGTTTCCCAGGTCCTGATCGATCTCACCGCCGTCATCGGTGACCCACACCTCACCGTGTTCGGTGGGTCGCATGGTGCCCGCGTCATAATTGATATAGGGGTCGATCTTGACGGCCGTCGTGCGGTAGCCGTACTCGCCAAGAATGCGCCCGATGGACGCTGTCGTCAGCCCCTTGCCAACGCCGCTCATGACACCACCGGTAACTACGATGTACTTCGGACCTGTGTATTCGGTCATCTACAGTCTGCCCTCGTATACAAAACCTAAAAGAGAAACGGCGACATCTCTGCCGCCGTTCTGAATGAAGTCTTGAAGCATTGCTAGTCGATCACGCGTGGAACGCGGAAATAACCATCGCGTCGGTCCGGTGCCTGAGCGAGCAATTCATCCAACCCGGAGAAAATCTCAGATTCGTCAGCGCGGAACCTGCCGGCTACCGGAATGGGGTGCGCCGATGGCGACACGCCGTCCGTGTCCAGTTCGTTCAACTTCTCCATGTACTGAAGAATCCGACTGAGTTCGTCGGTCAACTGGATCTCTTCGTCGGGAGACAGATCGAGCCGGGCCAGTGCGGCGACACGTCTCACGTCCTCTACTGTAACTGACATCCGGATTGATCTCCTGGTCACGTTGGACCGGGGCAAATATGAGGCCCCCCGGGGGCCTACGCAAGCCGTACGGTCTTCGGTCCCTGGCACCCCCAGCATGTGGTGGCTATACTGGCGCCATGGCAACCCATCGAGCATACACCGTACAAGAGGCGAATGAGCGGATCGCCTGGGTGGAGTCGGTATTCGAACGCGTGGATGAACACCGTGAGCGCTGGCAGAAGCACAGTGAGGGCCTGCAGATCCTCGATGTGTTATGGGGTGAGCGTGTCGAATCTGAGGACAATCCCGACCATGGCGAGTACATCCAGCACCGTCGCGGCATGGAGGCAGCTGCACGAACGATTCAGGGACTCGTCGAAGAGGATCTCATCGGTCGTGGCATCCGCCTTCCGGCCGGTGGACTCGACAATGGGATTGTCGATTTTCCGAGCACTTTCGAGGGTCGGTGGATCTATCTCTGCTGGCAGCGTGGTGAGTCGCAGATCACCCACTGGCACGAGCTCGATACGGGTTTTCGGGGGCGCCGCGATCTGGTTGCCGAGGACGCCGCCTTGATGGGGCATGAGAGGCCGCTACCCGACGGCACCGACCTCGACTTCTGAGTCAACCTGCTGCTCCCACCAGCGCCATACGAGTTCCAGCACATCCATGGCGCTGTTGAAGGCGACGGCAGCCGCTGGCAACTGCACCAGGCGCGATACGCAGTCGATCGCCCGCTCCCCACCCAGGCCCTCCAGATCAAAACACTGCTCCAACAGCACCCGAGCCGAGTGGGCCGGATTCTGCGGATGCAGGGCGGGCCGGGCCCCCGGTTCCCTGGCGGGAAACAACAACCCGCCAACGGCTACTGCCGCCGGCGGAGGGCCCGCACTCACCGCGGATGGCGGCAGGTAGCGGTAGCCATCAAAGCACTTGAATCCTGGCGAGGGTTGCAGACGACCGAGGGACCGGCAGGTGCCCGCATGCAGGATCAGATCTCGGGGAAAAGGTGAGACCACCAGATCGACAGGCTCTACGGGCGCGATCTCATCTGACAGCAGCGAGGCACCCGACCGCGCAAGAGCACAACCGAGGCTCGTCTTGCCAGCATCGTGGGCACCGATGATGAGCAATCCCACCCCCTGATGGGCCACAACAGCCCCGTGCACGGGTAGGTAACGATGCCGCAGGCTGTCGAGAGCCGCCTCAGTGATGGTCATCTCGGCCTCCTGAAAGACCTCACCAAGAGTCCGACAACCGGGCCCTGCAACCCCTGCGCTCTCCAACAGGTAGCCGTCTGCCGTGCGGCGCAGCTCCAGATGGTGCCCGCCGGGGTTACCCATCGGTGCATCGACGAAGAGGCTTTCGCCGACGGCCTGCAGATCCGCATCCCAGGACAGTTCGATATCCACGTCGACGAGACGCAGCAGTCGATGTCCGGTCTTCGCTAGCGCCATGGGCAGGTAACAGCGGCCTGGAAACCGCACTCCATCAGGCGGCGATGCGTCCTGTCCGCGGCAGGTTCTGCAGTTCCTCGAGGTGTTGGCGTTCCCGACGAATGTCGTTGCCGAGAAAAGTTTTGCGAACCTGGAACTGGCGCAGACGGCGGCGCGTGTCGATCAGGTCCTCGCGGATGACGTTGTAGCGGGCCTGCAATTGGCGCATGTCGTCGTCCTCGTGGACGAGGCGGGCGTGCAGTCTGCCCATATGCCAGGAAGTGAGATAACGAAGGCCCAGAGGGATCAGCAGAAGGGTCGCGATGAAGATCAAGAGAGAATCCTTTCTCAGTAGCACTTATCACTACATAGTCTCTCTCTATATCGACAGCGCATAGAAACTCTCCACCGGCAGACTTCACCCGATATCCAATTGCTCAATCTCGTTCAGCATCATGCGCACCAGGCGTCGCTCGCGACTGTCACATCCAGCGAGCAGGGCGAGGGTGAAACGAAACGTATCGCTGGCGCCAAACTTCTCCGTCATGGCATCCATCGCCTTGCGGCGATCTTTCGGCAACTGGTCAAGCACGTCTGCAAGCAGGTCGTTGAGCGTCATGGCATTCCGGCGGTTTTGAGATGTCGGCAAACTACGGTTGGACGGGCCCAATGTTCAAGGAATTCTTGACCATCAGGACCATATCTGGTATTCTTTGTCCGCTCCAGCCCCTATCTGTTGTAGCATTGCCTCCTTTCTCCCGGCGACGCGGCCCCACCCGTTTGTTGACCGGCCCTCAGGAGATTTGCGCTTGCGTCTTACCCATCTGGACATTTTCGGCTTCAAGTCGTTCATGAACAAGACCGAAATCCCCTTCGGTTCGGGGATCACCGGGATCGTCGGCCCCAACGGTTGTGGCAAGTCGAATGTCGTCGAGGCCATCCGCTGGGTACTTGGCGAACAGCGTGCCAGCGCCATCCGTGGCCACAAGATGGAGGACGTCATTTTTGCCGGTACCCGGACCCGAAAGGCTCTGGGTATGGCGGAAGTCTCGCTGACGATCGACAACAGCGAAAATGTGTTGCCCATCGACTACACCGAGGTAACAATAACCCGGCGGCTGTTTCGCTCCGGGGAGAGCGATTACCTGCTCAATAAGGTCCCCTGCCGCCTGTTGGACATCCAGAACCTGCTCATGGATACCGGTCTGGGCCCGGGCGCCTACTCCGTCATGGAGCAGGGCATGGTGGACGAGATCATCAGTGAAAAAACCGAAAATCGTCGGCGCATCCTCGAGGAAGCAGCGGGGATCACCAAATACAAGGTCCGCCGCCGGTCGACCTGGAACAAGCTCGAATCGACAGAAGCCGACCTCCTCCGCCTCGAAGATATCATCACCGAGGTCAAGCGACAGGTCGATTATCTGGGTCGACAGGTGGGCCGCGCGCGGCGCTATAAGGAATTGAAGACCGAACTCGATGATCTTGAACTGCGCTTTGGTCGCCATCAGTTCTTTGGGATCCGCGAGCAATTGCAGCCTCTGCAGATTGAATTTGATACACTGTCACGCGCTTCCGAGTCTGGCCTGACACAGTTCACGGCGCGCGAAGCAGAGCTCGAAAAGCGCCGGCTCGCCGTCACCGAGTCAGAGCTTGCCCTGCAAGCCGCGGGCGTAGCTCTGAGCCGCTGTGTCGAGGAGATCCACGAACTCGACAATCGTCTGGTGTCGTCGCGCGAACGGCGCGAGGCGCGCGAGCATTTCATCGAACGTGCATCTGGCCAACTGGAAGAGACGCGGCGTCAGTTGCAGGAGACAAAGCGCCAGCTTGCCGAAGCTGACGAGGGGCAACAGGTCTCCACCGCTGAGGTCGAAACCAACGCGGAGCGTCTCAAATCCCAGCAGGCAAGCGCCTCCGACGCCGATGCCGAATACGAATCGAGTCGTTCTGGCCTCGACGCTGAGAACCACCGACTGCGTGAACTTCTGCGCGAGAAAGGCGAACGCTCGGGGTCGCTGGCCAAACTGCGCAGTGAACGCGAGTCATTGGTCGAGGCGCAACAGCAGTTGACCGGTGAACTGGCGACTGTCGACGGAGATCTGCTCACCGCCCGCAGCAGCGCCGAGGAGGCCGAAAACGAACTGGGTCTGCACACGACACGGCTGCAGAGGCTGGAAGCAGATCTGGGGGGCGCGCGCCAGAGACGCACCGATTCCGGCGCCGCCATTGAGACCAGCAACCACCGCGTCGCCGATCTGCGTCGTGGGATCGAGGCCGAACAGGCACGCATTCAGGTCCTGGAACGCGTACGCTCCGGCTACGAAGGCTACTCCAGCGGGGTTCGCGAACTGCTCGTCGATTCCCCCTACACGGAGCTCTTCGACGGCGTGCTGGGCGATCTCATCGAGGTCGACCCGGGTTGGGACCAGGCAGTTGAGGTCGCTCTCGGTGATGCGGTTGAGGCCCTCGTCGCACGTGATGACAGCAGCCTCCTCGAGGCGCTCGACTATCTGCGCCAGCGATCCGGACGAGCAGGAATTTTCCCACTGGACTGGCAGGTGATGCCACGCGGTCCCGTTGTCGACCTGAGTGGTGTTGCCGGTGTTCAGGGCCCTCTCGCTGACCGTGTTCGCGCCAATGGTTCTGTGGCAACGCTGGTCGAGCGTCTGCTGCACAACACTTTCATCGTCGATGATCTGGCGGCAGCGCTGGCGGCGTGCCAGTCGCATCGCGGTGAATCCATGCGACTGGTCACAGCCGATGGACAAGGTGTCGACATCGACGGGCGCCTCGCCGGGGGAGCCCGGTCGGACCATGACGACAGTGTTCTTGGCCGGGGCCGCGAGATCCGCGAGTTGCGCGCACAGGTCGCCCGCCAGCAGGGCAGACTCTCTGCAGCACAGGCTGCAGCGGGGGCGGAACAGATCCGCCGCGTCGTGCTCGACGGCTATATCACTGATCTGACAGCGCTGTTCGAAGCCGAGCGGGATGCGGAGCGGGAGGTGCGCCAACGGCAACGATCGGCGCGCGAAGATGAGAACCGCCAGCAATCCCGCCGGGGCCAACTGCAGCAGCGACTCGAGGGTTCACGGCAGCGGCTGTCCGAACTGGAGAACGGTGGTCGGGGGCAGGAGGAACGCCTCGAGACCATCGAGCGCGAGGCCCGGGAGCTGGAAGAGCGACTGCAGGCCCGGGAAGAGCGCGTGCGCGCCGCAGAGTACGCTCGACGCGAGCAGATCGAGGTGCTCAACGCCCTGCGGGTGGAGAGTGCCCGCGCCTCCGAGAAGGCTGACGCCCTGCGGCGAGAGGCGGAGCGCCTGACGAGACTGCAGCGCGAGAATGGCGCGACAATCGAGCGCATCGAACACGAAATCAGTCAGGCGGAAGGGGACCGCGCCGCTCTGGCTGAACGCGAAGCTGAGATCACGGAGCAGTTGACCGGGAAACACAGTGAGCGGGATGAATTCGATGCGCAGCGCAACGAACGCCTGCGTCATCAACAGGAAATGGCACTTGCATCGCGTGAACTCGATCAGGAGATCTCACGCCTCCAGCGTGAACTGGGGACACAACGCGAACGTCGACATCAGCTCGAGCTGCGACTGACGGAACTCACCAGCGAGTCGACGCGAATTCGCGAGCGACTCGTGGAAGAGTACAACGTTGAGATCGAAACCCTGGGTGCCCTCAATGAAGAGGGCTTTGATGCATCTGCCGCCGACACCCGTCTGGGTGAGTTGCGTCGGGGCATCTCCCGTCTGGGTGACGTTCATGTGGGCGTGCTCGAGGAATATGAAGAGCAGAAGGAGCGCTATGACTTCCTCGTGCAGCACCGCGACGATCTGACGTCGGCCGCCGAGGATCTGCGCAAGACGCTGCTGCACATCGATCGCGTCGCGCGCCGCATGTTCCGCGAAACCTTCGAGGAGATCCGAGGCAAGTTCCGCGTGACGTATGCACGGTTCTTCCCCGGCGGCGAGGCAGACCTGCAGATCGAGGATGATGTTGACCCTCTGGAGTCGAACATCGAGATCATTGCACGCCCCCGCGGCAAGAAGCTGCAGAGCATCGGACTGCTGTCAGGTGGCGAGAAAGCGCTGACAGCGATCGCCCTGCTCTTTGCGATCTACGAGGTGAAGCCGAGTCCTTGGTGCATTCTCGATGAGGTAGATGCGCCTCTTGATGATGCCAATGTGGAACGGTTTCTGCGCGTATTGCGCGAATTTGCCACAACCACACAGTTCTGCATGGTGACACACAACAAGCTGTCCATGGCTTCGTCGAACACGTTGCACGGTGTGACAATGCCGGAAGAAGGGGTGTCCCAACTCGTCTCCGTACACGTCGTCGATGACATGCTGGACGAAGCCGCCGGCTAGAGTCCTCCCGCTCGGACCAGCAGAAAGAAAAAAAGGCCCCTGACGCCTGCGCGTCAGGGGCCTTCTCATGGTTGTCAGTCCGCGCGCTACAGGTCGTAGAGGTTCTGCTCAATGAGCAGGCGCGCCCGCCCGCTGGTGCGCTCGTCCGGCGATGCCAGGGCGGCTTGCAGAAAGGCGGGATGGGCCGCCAGGAAGCGCTTCATGGCGCCTGCTGGATCATTGTAGTAGTCGAGCAGGACGGCATGCTGCTGGTCATCGATCATGTTGCGCGTCAACAGGTCACCAAAGAGCCCCCCGTCGACCCGTAACAACGCCAGAGCATCGACGCCCGCCGCACCGATGACATCCATCCCACCCTGGGCCCGATCGATAACATTGGCGGCAATCACCATATCGCCGCCGCGATCACGGATGGCCGGAATCCAGGACCGGGCATAACTC